>JAYUYW010000297.1:0-9648 GCA_043752325.1 Rhodanobacteraceae bacterium
CCGCGCATTCCTGCCAGCGGATTCTTTACCTCGTGCGCAAGGCCGCGCAGCGAAGCCGAAAGGTCGTTCGATGCTGCCGCCGTGCGCACGGCATTCGCGGTGGGATGAACTTCCAGCAACAGCCCGTCGTCGAGTGGACTGAGTGCGAGATCGCAGACCAGTTCGCGCTCGCCGCCGTTGGCTAGGCCAACCTGCCATAGCAACACGCTGCGGTGCTCATCGAGCGCGCGTCGCGCCGCCTGTTCCAGCCGTGGCGGCTGGTCATCCAGTGTGCCTAACGGCGCGCCGATCCAGCGCTTCATGCCTGTCGCGAGCAACTCGGCCAGCATCGGATTGAGCGATGCGATGCGCAGCTCGGCCGTGACGCGGGCGACGCTGGTCATCTGCAGATCATCGACATCCACTACATGCACCAACTCGGTTTCGACCATGACGCAACTTTAGCGCGGCTGCACCCGTTCGGTGGGGACTGACGTGCATTGGTGCGCGACCAGGCGATTGGGGGCGGCGATCAGTGCAGCGTCGCATCTCGTCTATCATCGCCGCTCGTCGCGCAACGCGCGAATCCGCTTCAACTGCGAATTTATGCCCGACCTATTCAACGTCATTCTGCTCGGCATCATCGAAGGCATTACCGAGTTCCTGCCGATATCCAGCACTGGTCATCTGCTGATCGCGGAGCAGTGGCTGGGCCAGCGTTCGGACACATTCAATATCGTCATACAGGCTGGCGCCATTCTCGCGGTCACCGTAATTTACTGGTCCCGCATCGTCGACCTGCTGTTCGGCTGGCGCGACCCGGCCAATCGCGATTACGCCTACAAACTGGCGCTGGCATTCTTCATAACCGCCCTGCTTGGACTCATCGTAAACAAGCTGGGTTTCGAGTTGCCGGAAAGCGTGGCGCCGGTTGCCTGGGCACTGATCATTGGCGGCATCTGGATACTGATTGCCGAAGCCTTTGCAGCGCGTCGTCCTGTACTCGACAGCGTCAGCTGGAATGTTGCTGTCTGGGTTGGTGTCGCTCAAGTTGTCGCCGGCGTCTTCCCCGGCACGTCTCGCTCGGCCGCGACCATTTTCATCGCGATGCTGGTCGGCGCTTGCAGCCGCGCAACGGCAACCGAGTTTGCGTTCCTCGTCGGCATTCCGACCATGTACGCGGCCAGCGCGTGGTCGCTATGGAAGAACACCGCAGCCACCGACAGCTTCGACCAGTGGCAGGCGCTGCTGGTTGGTTTCTTCGTCTCGGCGATCGTCGCCTTCGTCGTCGTGAAGTGGCTGCTCAGCTACATCCGCACCCATACTTTCACGCCATTCGCGTACTACCGCATCGCGCTTGGCCTGATCTTGTTGCTGCTGCCGCTCGCGGGCTGAGTATTCGCTTCAGCGCAATGCGGGGTTCATCGTGTAGGTGCCGACGATCACGGCTGACGCCAGCACGTGACCGTCCATCGCGACGCGCAGGTCGGCGAGGCTGAAGCCGCTTTCCAGCGGCAGGTTCGGCACGTCGATGGCGTGAACTTCGAAGTGGTAGTGATGCAGGCGCTGGTCGTTCCATGGCGGGCAGGGGCCGTCGTAGCCGAGATAGGTGCCGGCCATGTCGGGATCGTCGGCGAACCAGCCGGTGTAGTCGTTCGTGCCTTGCACGGAACCCGGTGGACCCCACGGCCCGCGTTTGCCGCGAGCGACGACGCCTTCGCCGCAACTGCCTTCACCCAGTTCGCGGCATTCAATCGGCACGTTCGCCATCAGCCAATGCACGAACTCGACGCGCGGCAGGTCGACCGGCACGCTGCGGCCTTCCTTGTTCACATCGTCGCCGACACTCGGCACGTCAGGATCGATCACCGTGATGACGAACGAACGCGTCGCGTCGGGCACGTCGCCCCATGCGAGCGGAGGCGTGGCATTACCGGCTGGCACGAAGCGCTCGCCATCCACGCCGGGTTGGCCGAACGAGAAGTCGGCGGGAATCGGATGCTGGTCAACGAGCCGCGTGCTGGTCAGTTTCATCGAGATCTCCTCAGGATTTCAGTTTGGCGAATGAGTCAGCCAACGGGTCGGAATACTTGCGCCAGTGGTCGCCGCCAAAACGTACCGGCAAGCCGCCAATGCCTGTGACGCCACGGGCAATGTTGTCGCCAACGACCAAGCTGTCCAGCCCGACGAATGTCGCGAGCTCGGCGCCGGCACCTTCCGGATCGGCGGCAATCGCTTCGGCGTCCACCACCAGGTGTTCCGGTCCGGATCGGGCGGTGCCGTACAGCACATGTTTGCGAGCCTGGGCCAGCCAGTGGGTTGCAGCCTCCAGATCGTTCACGGGTGCCGTCGACAGCCAACCGAACGCCATCCAGTCGACCAGTGCGGCTCGCGCGTCACGATCAACAACGATGATCTTGGTGCCAGGCATGATGCGGTGAACGAGGGTAAGCAATCGCGCATCCCAGCGCGGCAACCAATCAACCTGGCGACGGTCGTCGGGAATGCCCAACGCCTTGGTTGGGCCCAGATATTCCTCGCGGATGTGTGCGATATCGTCGGCACCGACCTCGGCATCGCTGAAGTCGAACGCGGGAGCGCCGAACAGGTCGCGACGATCGCGATCTCCCACGCGATCACGCGGCACGGCAAGAGCCGGCTGATCGGCGAGCAGCGCGGCGATGCGCTCGACGCCGCTGCCCGGCGTGCCGATCAGCAGGATGGGTGCGTGTTCCCAAGCCGGCGCGGCGGGCGCCTCCAACCAACCGTCGATGGATTCCGGAACGTCCGTCAGCGCCGGCAACAGGCTCCGCAACCCACGCTGGGCGGCGAGGAAATGCTTGGTTGCGGTTCCGAACGCGCCATTGTGGTCGGCAACCCGGCCACGATAGTTTTCCAATAAACGGCGCTGGCCTTCGCTCAATTCCTTGTCCGCCAACGCGTCGAGCCGATCGCTGGCGCCGTCGAAGTCATCATTGCGCAATGCCTGGCGGATGCGCACCAGGCTCATCTCCGGGCTACCCGGATTCTTGGCCAGCACTGCGGCGACAAAAGGCTCGGCCGCTTCGAACTTGCCGACCTGTTCGTTCAAGTAACCCAGGTTTTCGACGTATTGCAGTTCGTCTGGCTCGGCCTGCTGCAGCCATTCGTTGTCGTCGATGGCGAGGTCGAGCAGGTTCAGATGCGTCGACAACAATACGCGACGATTGCGCCAGAAACCTTCGCGCTCTCCAGCGGCATCCACCTGTTGGTTGAGTAGCACCAGCGCATCGCCGAATTGCTGGGTCTGGCCCAGGCAGAACAACAAGGCCTCGACCACTTTCTCCCAACTCGGGACGCTCACCAGCACCGATCGATAGATCGGAATTGCTTCGCTGAAACGCCCCTGCGCGCGCATCGCATCGGCAACGCCGACGCTTGCACCCAGTTCGAATCCGGGCTCCACGCTGAGTCGGCCAAACTGCTGCTCGGCTTCGACGGGCCGACCGCTTTCCAGCATCAGCATGCCGAGAGCGTGGTGCACCTGGGGGAAATGCGGGCGCAGCGCCAGGGCGTTATTGAACGCCTGTTCGGCAAACGCGTGATTGCCGTTGAGCAGCAACGCGCGGCCAAGGGTGAACTGGATCAGCGGATCCTGCGGCTGCATTTTCGCAGCTTGGTTCGCATTCTTGACGGCGAGGTCGACCTGATTGAAATCGCAGGCGACCATGGCCAGGCCGGCGAACGCGTGCGGATCGTCGCCGGCACGCAGCGAGGTGTGGAAGTGCTGTTCTGCCAGGCGCGTGTCGCCTTGCGCCAGTGCGATATGGCCGAGCGTGGTGTGCGCGGAACCCTGGTTTGGGTCCAGCGACAGCGCCTTCGACAGCACATCGCGGGCTTGGTCGAATTGGCGGCTGTCGAAGTAGACCTTGCCAAGGGTCAGCAGCGGCGCGGGCTGTTCCGGCGCGGCATTGTGCGAGCGCTGCAATAGCTCGATGGCCCCGTCGCGGTCGCCCTTCTGGTAACGCAAGGCTCCGAGCAGGCGCATTGCTTCGTTGTCGTTGGGATGCTGGTCCAGGAACTCGCGGTAGCCACTTTCGGCAGCGTCGAGGTCGCCTTGGCGATGCAGTTCAATGGTGGTCTTGAGCATGGGATTCCGACGGCAGGGGCGAGCACGGCGCTCGCTGGATCAGCCGTCAATTATGCCCGATGGTCAATCGATGCTCTAAACAAGTCCGCGGCAAGTGAGCAGTCTGTCTGCTCGCAGCTCAGGGCGCGTCTGCGAAGGCAGCCGGGGCGCTCAGACGCGCGAACGCGAGCGGTACAACGTGCCCAGGACATGGTCCCACAGCGTGGACGTCACGCCGAAGTTGCTATCCGGATGGTAGTGATGGACGTGGTGGCGTGCCGCCCATCGGCGAATCCACGGGTGCTGGAAGCGGCGATGGTGAATCGCAAAATGGCTGAAACCGTAGGCGACGTAGCCGCTGCCGATGGTGCCGGCAATCAACAGGCCGTAACCGGCTGGCAGAACCACGCTGAGCAGGCCAGCAATCATCGACAGGATCGCCGCCGGCAGGAAGAACGGCAGCGAGTCGTAACCTTTCGGAAACTCATGGTGGGCGTGGTGGCCGCGCTGATACATCGAATCGGGGCCATGGAAAATCCAGCGATGGGCCATATACTCGATGAAGCTGAAGGCAATCAGGCCGACGATGATCGTCATCGGGACCTGCAGCCATGAACCCTGCAAATTCCGCGCACCGAATAACAGCAAGGTAGCCGACAGGCTGCTGCTGACCGCAAACTCAATCCAGTAATTGGCGCGCGTCGTCGACATCGCGATGATGCGATCAAGCAGGGCGCGCGGTGCATGCAGCACGGACCGCCAAAAAGAGGCAGGCGAGTGGCTCGCGGTGGATTGGTCGGCTGAATTCAAGGCACGGACACGCGTTTCGGACACACAAGACCGCCATTGTGACGCATGCGTGACGCTTCTTGCAGGGTTGGACGGAAATTGCATCGCCCCCAGGTTTGGATCGGACTACGCGGCTGTGCAGTCTCACGCGGTGATTTTCACTTCGCGACAATGGGCGTCGCGCTACTGCGAAACTATCTCGCTTCTACCATCCAACACAGGGCCGTCTCTGAATTCGACCTCTCCCCCAGCGTCCGACACCATCGACCAGACCACTGGCCTGGTGATCTATCGCGCCAGTCGTCTCGAAGCCTTGCTGGATCCGCTGCTCGCGCTGATGGACAGCGTACCGCCGCAATACGTGTTGCAACCGCACAGCGTGATCGCCGCGCATCCGGGCATGGAGCAGTGGCTGACCCGGGCGATGGCGCGCAAGCGTGGGCCCGGCGGGATCGCTGCCAATATCGACATCGTGCTCCCCAGCATCTGGCTGGATCGGCTGGCCCAACAGGTGCTCGGGGAAGACGCGATTGCGCTGCGACCCTATCGCCGCGAAACGCTGCGCTGGCGCATCCACGAAGTGCTCGGTGGAATGGACGATGCGCAAGTCACCGCCTACCTGCGCGGCGACGACGTTCCGCGCCGTCGATTCCAACTTGCCGACCGGCTAGCGCGCGTCTACAGCCAGTATCTGGTCTATCGAACCGATTGGTTGCAGGCTTGGGCGCGTGGGGATCGCGGTCCGGCCGATTCGGGTTTGCTGGCGGCGCTTTGGCAGAAGCTGCGTGCAGAAATTGCAGAACCCCATCGCGGTGAACGGCTGGGCCAGATCATCGCGAAACTGCAGGGTGGAAAGATCGCGCTCGATGCGACCGAACCTTTGCATGTGTTTGGCGTGTCGCACCTGGCGCCGTCGGAACTAGCCGTGCTGCGCGCCGTCGCCAGTCATCGGATCGTCGTGCTTTACGTGCCCGATCCTTGTCGCGAATTTTGGGGCGGGCTGCGCGGTGATCGCAGACATCTGCTGGACCTGCTCAAGCGGTCGCCGGAGGCCGCCAACCAGTCAACGGTGACGAACGAGATCGCCAGCGCATTCCTCGATCAGGATCATCCGTTGCTGGCGAGCTGGGGGCGGCTTGGTCAGCACTTCATGTTAAGCCTTGCCGACAGCGACGCGCGCATAGACGAGCGCCACTGGCAGGATCGGATCGATACGCCGCTGCTGAAAACACGACTGCACCGCGTGCAGGAAAGTGTTCGCCAGTTGGCACCTGCGCTGATTGCTGGCGACGAAGCCGACACGCGAGCCGATCGCTCGCTACGTATCCACGCCTGCCACACGCGCCTGCGAGAGCTCGAAGTGCTGCGCGATGCGCTGCTGCGTGAGCGCGTCGCCAATCCGCAGCTCAAGCCCGGTGACATTCTGGTGACGATGCCGGACGTGCAGGCCTACCTGCCGCTGCTGCCGGCCGTGTTTGGCGAACCCGGTCGACATGTCGGCGCGCTGCCCTGGCACATGGCCGATGTCAGTGTCGCCAGCGCGAATCCGCTGTTCGCCTCATTTAGGTTATGGCTGGACCTGCCGCAATCGCGGATCAGTGCGCCCGAGGTCGTCGACCTGCTCAACATCGCGCCGGTCGCGCGGCGGCTGGGCATCAGCGAAGGCGATGTCGACATCATCGCCGGATGGTTGCGTGAATCGCGTGCGGCCTGGGGACTGGATGGACCATTTCGTCAACGCTTCGATGCACCGCCGATTGTTGAACACACCTTCGCTTGGGCGATGGACCGCATGCTGACCGGCTACATCATGGGCGATGGCGGCGATGAAGATGCCATCGTGACGCTGGAAAATGATCGAGAAATTGCGCCGCTCACCGGCATCCATGGACCACAGGCCGCCTTGCTCGGGACGCTGGATCGACTGCTTGTTGAACTAGCCACATGGTGCGATGAAGCGCCGCAAAGTCGTCGCGCAAGTTCATGGGCGACGCTGCTGGAACAACGCTGGGAGTGCATGTTCCAGATCGATGCCAGCGATCGCGACGCCTGCAATGCGCGCAGCGAGTTGCTCGGCTTCATCCGCGCCATCGCCAGCGAGCCGTCAGACAGTGGTCTCGATCCCGTCCTCGATTTCAGCGTCGTGCGCGACGTATTGCTGGGCAAGCTCGGCGCCGTGTCGGATCGGCAAGCGTTCCTGATCGGAGGCATGACCGTGTGCGGAATGGTGCCGCAACGCGCCGTGCCGTTTCGGGTGATCGCCGTGCTCGGTCTCAACGATGGCGAGTACCCGCGCGCCGATGCCGATGGTGGCCTCGACCTGATGCTGAAACATCCGCGACTTGGCGACCGCGACCAACGGAGCGATGATCGTTATCTGTTTCTGGAAACCCTGATGTCGGCGCGCGACGTGCTGCACCTGAGCTACATCGGCGAGGGTGTGCGCGATGCCAAGCCGCGCAATCCGGCGACGCCACTGGCGGAGCTGATGACGGTGCTCGACCAGGCCGCCGGCGTGTCGCACGGCGACGATGATTCCAAGCGTCCATGGCTGGTCCGGCATCCGCTGCAAGCGTTCGATGATCGCTATTTCAATGGTAGCGACGCAGCGCTGTTCTCGTTTCGCGACGATCTCGCAGCCTTGCAAACCTCTGACAAGGGCGCGGCCGCGCCAGAGTTCGTTCGCAGTGGAGAGCCGGCCACGGCATCGCTGCCGACGCCCGCTGATGGCGGTGTCGACTTGATCGTACCGCTGCGCGAATTGCTCGGCTACTACAAAGACCCCGCGCGGCAATTGCTGGAGAGCGAGTTGCAGTTGAGCCTGGACGCGCTCGGCAATGATCGCCTGCGTGACAGCGAGCCGATTGAGGATCGGACCGAACCACTCGACACGATTGCCAAACGCGCCTTCCTGATCGCTGCGAAATCCAACACAGAAATGCCTGAGACTGCTCCGATCATCCTGCGTCTGCGTGCGCGGTTGCCGCCGGGTCGCGCCGGGCAGTGCGCGTGGACGCGCGAGAAGGAAAAGGTCGATGACCTCCTCGACACCTTCGCCGAGCACGAGCTTTCCCGCGGTGGCCTGCCGGCTGCCTCGCCACAAGCGATCGATCTGGTGCTTGATTCGTATCGCGTGCAAGGCGAGATCGGCAACGTGCATGCAAGCGATGGAACGCTGTGGTTGCTCGATATCGCGCCCGGGAAAAAAGAAATCGAACTCGGTTTCAAACTGACCATCGGCATCTTCATTCGCTGGGCGCTAGTGCGCCTGGCGGACAGTGGCGGCGAACATCGCGTTCGCGTTTGCGTGGTAAGCAGCAAATCCGACGGCAGCACAACGCAGCAGTACGCGGATTGGGACACCTGGTTTCTCAACGCCATCAAGCAAGGCAAGCAGCACTCCTCGCGCGACATGCTCGCCGACTTGAGAGAACGACTGGCCAGCCTGATCGAGTTCTGGAAACAATCAATCATCGAGCCGCGCTGGTACTTCCCCAATACCTCGGCAGCGGCCAACCGTGACAAGCCAGGCGCGGCCAGCGCGACGTGGCTGGGTGGCGATCGTTCGACCGGCGAGCGCGACTATTCACCGGGTTACTCGCGCCTGCTTGGTGGCGACCGCGCGTTCAACGCGGGCGATGATTTCGAGCGGCTGTGCAGCAACGCCGATCAGTTGCGAGCACTGATTGATCTGCGCGTCGGCAGCGAGGTCGCGCCATGAACACCGGCGCGGTGGATACGCCCGTCAGCCTGCCAGGTTGGCGCGCTGTTTCGCTGCAACCAGGCCATCGCTGCCTGATCGAGGCGAGCGCTGGCACCGGCAAGACCTGGACCATTTCGGTGATCTACCTGCGCCTGTTGCTGGAGCAGGAGTTGAACCCGACCCGCATCGTCGTGACCACCTTCACCGAACCCGCCGCGCAGGAGCTGCGGGAACGCATTCGTGGTCGCATCCTGTGGGCCATCGGCTTGGCCAACGCGACTTCGGAAAACATCGTTGCACCACTCGTCGCATCGAAGATCGAAGCCGATGCGGAGTGGTTGCGCGAGCGCTGGCGAGTTGGCGACGCCGGCGTGGATGCAACACTCGCAAAGACGGACCGCAATCGACTGCGACTCGCGCTGGTCGATCTTGATCGCGCCCCGATCAGCACCTTGCACGGCTTGTGTCGGCGCGTTCTTTCCGAGCTGCCATTCGACAGCGCCAGTGCCTTCGATCTCGGTGACATGGTGTCGACCGACAGCATCAACAGCGAGCTGGTAGACGACCTGCTGCGCCGGCTGGGCCAGGGAAGCGGCGAGTTGTCTGACGGAGAGTTGGCCTGGTGGAATGATCGCAAGGCGCTGCGCGAAACCTTGCGTATTGCCTTGGGTGCTGGCGTAGAGATCGAACAAGTCTCCGAGGAAGGCGTCGCCCAACTGAGGGACGGCGACAACCTGAAGCTGCTGCAAGCGGCGATTTCCGATGTGTCCAGCTACACGCGATCCAATTCCGCGCTGTTGACGGGACTCAGGGCCCTGCACCAGTTCATGGGAGGTCGCGAGCTAGATGACAAGTCGGAAAAGGCGCTCGGCAATCTCGCCGAAACTCTCGAAACGCCGCTGCAGGATCGGCTGAAAAAAGATGCAAAAAATCGCAGTACGTGCGAGCAGGCTTACGAATTTGCAACATCGAGTCTTCCTGCGTTGGCGCGCTTCCCGGACATCGTCAAAAGCCGCGCCCTGAAACAATTCCAGACGACCTTGCGCGAACAGCGCCAACAACGGCTCGC
>JAYUYW010000298.1:0-3869 GCA_043752325.1 Rhodanobacteraceae bacterium
ACCGAGCTTGTCATACGCCTCGATCAATTTCGGGTCGACGTCGGCGAGCGACTTCGGGCGATTTTTCGGCGCAGCCCAGTAGCTGATTGCCTGCAAGTCGATCGGCGCGATGTTGAGCTTGGCCCAGGTCGGCGGCGTCATCGTCAGCCAGTGGCGGTAGGCCTTCAGTCGCCACTCGGTCATCCATTCCGGCTCTTCCTTCTTCGCCGAGATGTAGCGCACCACGTCTTCGGACAAGCCCGGATCCAGCGACTCGGTTTCGATGTCGGTGATGAATCCGGCGTCGTAACGGCGATTGAGATAAGGGTCGAGTTCTTTCTGTACGGCGCTCATGGGTGACTCCGGGGCGATCGTGTTGCCATGCGTAGCGGGATGGTCACGCTGTGCGTTGGCGTCGGATTGAGCATGTCGGCCAAGCTCACGCTGGCCAGCGCGCGCTCTATGGCGTTGCTGATGCGCTGCCAGTTCACCCGCACGCCGCAATGCGCTTCGTGCCCGCATTGGCCCTCGTGAGCGCTGCACTCGGTCATGCCGATCGGGCCTTCCATTGCCTCGACGATGGCGGCAATGGAGATGTTTCGCGGCTCATCGGCCAGTCGATAACCGCCATTGACCCCACGGAACGACTCGACCAGACCAGCCTGCGCCAGTTGCTTGAGCAGTTTCGACACGGTTGGCGGTTCAAGGCGCGCACGTTCGGCCAGAGCCTGCGCGCTAAGCACGCCGTCGGCACCGGCGAGACAGGTCATGACAACGGTGGCGTAGTCGGTCAGCTTGCTGACACGGAGCATGGGCGCGGTCCCGGCACTGGGCAGTTAAAAAGGACCGAAATGGTACTGTTTAGCTGTCTCGTGGTCAATTTGCGGTGCCCAGTTGGTTCAGGCGACCGTGCGTTTCATGGGCTCCAGACAATAAAAAACCCGCTACGCAAGGGCCGGCCGTCCAAGGTTTGGCAGAGACCGAAGTACGGCTGACCGCCCGTCAGAAGACGAGCAGAAAATCCCTGTCGCCTCAACGTGCATTCATGGATTCTTCGCACCATTGGACAAGAATCAAGTTCAGGAGCTCCAGGTCATTCAGCACATCGATGGGTGTGCGCTGCCTAGCGCTTTCAAGCGCGGTCTTGATCCATTGGCTCATATCGGGGCTGGAAAGTATCCATTCGATCTGCTCATCGACCGATCTCGACTTGTCGTACTGCGGTTCCATCTTATTCTCCGTTGCAGGTTATCGACGGACTGGTTGGAATGGACGTTGCCCGCCCAATTGCGGCCTGACCCGTCAAATGGATCACGGGTTGCATCGGGGACAATTGCCGGGGTCGGCGTGGTGGCGACCATCGGGACGAGCGCGGTGTTCGCGGTGGGAGCAGGCAACGCAGCCGAAAATTTCATAACGCACCAGCATACTGGGTGTGCCGCACCACTCGCAGGGCAATCCGGTTTCCACATCGATCCGCCCATAGCCTGGCAAGTTGCAGGCGGGACAAGGTGTCTCTAATCGGGCGCGAAGTTTCTGCGCAAGACGGGAAATCGATGCCATGCGAGTCGGGTTCATGTGCGCGCGAATGTCGTTCTGGATGAATGCTTGCCCATCTGGGGAACTGGCCGCGCATTCGGCGATGGCGTCCGCCAGGCATTGGACAGAATGCACACCCTTGTGGATCGGGAATGAAGGGCTGATCGCAACATTCGGTTTGACGATCAGCGCGTGATCAGGAAAGCGGACGCGCTCAAGAAAAGCGCCGAGTTCGTCTATGGATTTCGCCTGCGTATGCCCGTACACGGGCGCGTTCTCGACCAGGTGTTCGGTGATGATGATGTCGCGGGTATCGTCGACCAGCACCATCAGCTCGATTCCAACCGCAACAAACGGAATCACGGGATGCGGGCCATAGCTGCCTTCACTGGCGATACCGATCGGCGTTTTCGTCATGGTCATGCCGAGTCTGGCCTTGGAAATAGCCGCCTCGCGGATGCTGCCAGCACGCGCTATCTCGCCGGTGAATGTTCCCAGCGCGTCGGTATCCACGCCCTGCGCCAAGCTGACGATCAGGCCCAGACCATCGCGCAGCGCGGGTACGATGCCGCTTCCTTGCCGTGCATAGTGGCGAGGACTGCGCATTGCCCGGCGTAAGAAAGGTCGCCGAGCTGCGAGCAGCGGCTTTCTTGTTTTTGCTCGTCCATCAGAAGTAGCCATAGCGTTTTTGCTGCTCCAGCGAACCAGCATCAACGATACGGCCGACTCGTTCCGACGTGTGAGCTGCTTGCGTTTCCAAGACGACGGCAGTCAGCGTGTCGGCGCTGGAAGTCTCCGCAGCCGTCACGGGCCAGCAGCCGAGGGTGCGAAATCGCACCATCTCCAATCTCGCTCGTTCGCCTGCAATCCAGCGCATGCGATCTGGATCATCAACCACGATGCGCATCCCGTGTCGCATGACCACGGGTCGCTCGCGTGCCAGGTACGACTGTGCCAGTTCGACGTCGCGCAGCAGGATCCAATTCCACATGCGCGAGCACCGTCGAGTCCTTTCCGCCCGGGAACAGCAGCACCGGATTTCGGGCCTCGGCGATGCCGTCGCGCAGGATGTATATCGCTTCCGCTTCGAGTCTTCCCAGATGGTTGGGCAGATCGCTCATGCCAGCGCGGCTTTCGATGCCGGCTCGCTGGTCCTTGCCTCGGGTGTCGACTGCCAACCGAGCTTGCCGGCATAGCGCCACGCCATTCGGCCGTGATCATCCAGCGCGAAGAGGTGCATCCAGCGATGCTCGAACAAGGTCCGCAGGCCGTCGTGCCGATCGAGAATGTCACTGATCGCCTGCCGCGGAGCATCCACCAGCACCGACAACCGCTGCGGCTGGTGCACCAGCCGCTCGCCATCGTGAACCGATTGCCAAGGCAGACCAGCACGCAGCAGGCCACCATTGCCTTCGACCACGCCGATGCCGCCAGTGACGTTGTGCAGCAGCTTGTTGCCGGCCCCGAACAACTCCGGTGCCACGGTCGAACCGTAGTACTGCAAGCTGATCCAGCTGGCGACCACCACCGGTGCGGTGAGGATCATTTCCAACACGCCAAAGCCCTGATCCTTGCGCCAGTCATAGTCATGAAGAAAGGCGCGGCCACCCAAATCGCGTGTCGCGGTGAGCTGACGGGGTGCGACGATGAAGGATTGGCAGCCGGCCAGCGCCCATTCCGGACGCACTTCCGACCAGTCGCGGGCACGGCGAAACACATCGGCAGCGGTCGTGGCCCCGGGCAAGCGCCGCATGCGCTCATCACGCGCCAAAGATCCTGCAACGCGCAACCAGTGTTTTGCCTGTGCGATGTCCTGCCCATGCGTCGCGGACGCATAGTCACTTTCATACAGAGTCACGGCATCGGTGGTGGTGTGGTGCAGCGCCGCCACAAACAAGGTGTCTTCCGGGATTACGATGCTGCGTGCGGCGAGGCCTATTCGAACTTCATGGTCGTTTAACAGCGCTGCCATCAGCCGCGCATTCACGTCGCCCGCATTGCCACCGCAGGCACCGCAGTGAAGAGCGCTGGCATGAGGATTGTTGACGACATCAGCACCGTGACCGGCGAGCACCACCAGACGAGCAAAGTCGCCAGTCAGCGACATCGCACGAAGTGCGCTCGCGGCCAAGTCGACACGTGCGGGAAGATCAAATGCTGGCAAGATCTGCGGTTTGGGATCCGAATCGTTGACGCTTCGTCGAAGCCCGAGTCCGTCGCGCATGAGCTTGGTAATGTAGATCGGTCCGGTCGCTTCGACGAAAGCGAACGATGAAATGGCGGCCAGCTTGAAGCGACCCCATGCGCGGGTCGCACGCCGGCCAATTCGTACGTCGTGATCGTGCCGGGCG
>JAYUYW010000299.1:0-9641 GCA_043752325.1 Rhodanobacteraceae bacterium
CTCGCCGACAATCGCCGCCTGCGCGCCGAGAAAACCATATCGCTCAACGAGCAGGTGCGTCGCAAGGAGCGTGATGATCAGGAAGCCAAGCTGAAAACGCGCAAGGAACGCGACAAGGCAGCAGCGGCGAAGACCAACGCCGTGGTTACGTCCGAGCCGAGCGTGGCGGGCGTTCCGATCGACGAAGAGGACGACGAAAACAGCCTGCGTGACGACGGCCTGCAAGCAGGCGAGCGAGGTCTGCAGGAAGACCTGCGTCGCGAAAAGGAGCGCAAGGAACGCCACGATTTCGTGCTCGACGAGGCGGCCCATATTCTTGCCGACGAGATCGGCCTGCTCAAGGCCGATACGAAGCTGGCGGCCCGCGTGCTGCCCGGCGAATCGACCAGCCAGATCGACTGAGCGCTTCAGTCTGCCGTGATTTGATCGGGTCGCGCGTTGTTTCGTGCGATCCGATTACTCGTGCAGGCTTGCGTCCCGCATGAATCCACTCCCGCAAACCGTCTCCAAATCCATCATCAACAGCTTCCCGCCTCTGGTGGCGGACGGCTGTCGGGTGCTGGTCCTAGGCAGCATGCCGGGCGTCCGCTCACTGGAACGCAGAGAGTATTACGCGCATCCGCGTAACCTGTTCTGGCCGCTGATGGGCGAGCTGTATGGCGCCGGACGCGAGTTGCCGTATGTTGATCGCATCAATCGGCTGCTCTCGCATCGGGTCGGCGTATGGGATGTGCTCGCCGAATGCGATCGTCCCGGCAGTCTGGACGGATCGATTCTGGCTGACACCGAGATCGCCAACGACATCGACGGTTTGTTGCGACAGCATGCCGACATCAGCGTGGTCGCGTTGAACGGCGGCAAGGCGCAGCAGAGCTATTCGAAACATATCGAGCCACATCTCGACGATGCGACCCGGCGACGTTTGCGCGTGTTGTCGATGCCGTCGACCAGCCCCGCCAATGCTGGCATTCCGCTGGCGATCAAGCGCGCGCAATGGCAGCGTCTGCTGGACGCGGGCTGAATTCTTCGCGACCTTTCTCACATGTTCCGCTCTGTTTCGCCGGCTGACGCGTCCGTGCGTTCCGGTTGCCGCGCAACTCACACCCACGCCATTGCCCAGGAGTTCTTGATGAAGTTTTCCTCCCTTTTTCGTCGCAGCCTGCTCTGCGCGGTCGTTGGCTGGGTAGGTGTCAGCAGCGGCGTCGCCATGGCGGATGACTCTGTGGACATTCCATTCACCAAAAGCGTGCTGCCGAACGGCCTGACCCTGATCGTTAGCGAAGACCACAAGGCGCCGGTCGTCGCAATCAGCGTGTGGTTCCACGTCGGTTCCGCTGACGAACCGGCCGGAAAGACCGGCTTCGCGCATTTGTTCGAGCACTTGAAGTTCGTTGGCTCGGAAAACCACAAAGGCGCCTATGACGAGCCGTTTGAACTGGCGGGGACTACCGACGCCAACGGCACCACCTGGTTCGATCGCACCAACTACTTCGCCACCGTGCCGAACACCGCCGTCGACATGGCGTTGTGGATGGAATCGGATGGTATGGGCCACTTGCTGGGCGCGGTCACCCAGGAAAAACTCGACATCCAACGCGGCGTGGTCCAGAACGAAAAGCGCCAGGGCGAGAATGGTCCGTACGGCCGAGTCGATGAAGTGCTGCTCAAGCAGATTTTCCCGGCCAATCATCCCTACCAGCACAGCACCATCGGTTCGATCGCCGACCTCGACGCCGCATCACTGGATGATGTCAAAACCTGGTATCGCGATTACTACGGTGCGGCCAACGCGGTCATCGTGATGGTTGGCGACATCGATACCGAAGTCGCCAAGGCCAAGGTGCTGAAGTATTTCGGCGACATCCCGGCTGGCCCGCCGGTGCCGCGCCAACAGCCGTGGACGGCCGCCCGTAGCACGTCCACGCGAGCGATCCAGCACGACCATGTCGCCCAGACCCGCATCATCCGCGAGTGGAACGTGCCGCACGATGGCGACGCCGATACCGCCCTGCTTAATCTCGCCGCCTACGCTCTCGGCGGCGGCAAGACTTCACGGCTTTACCAGCGACTGGTCTACAAAAACAAGCTGGTCGACGACGTCTCAGTTGGCGTGCAGGCGTTCGCGCTTGCCAGCCAGTTCGTGCTGAGTGCCGATGTGAAAAACGGCGTCGATCAGTTGAAGGTTGAAGCCGCCATCGCAGACGAGTGGAAGAAATTTCTCGCCGAAGGGCCGACCGCCGATGAAGTCGAGCGCGCGCAGATCAGCACCCGCGCCAATTTCATCCGTGGCTTGGAAAAGGTTGGCGGTTTCAGCGGCAAGGCCGTGATCCTCGCCGAGGGCGAGGTCTATCGCGACAATCCGGCCGCCTACAAGGAAGATCTCGCCCAGATTGCTGCGGCGACACCCGAAAATGTGAAGGCGGCCGCCAACCGCTGGCTGGTCAAAGGCGATCACACCCTGTCGGTGATCGCGGCCGACAAGAATGCTGATTTCGCCGCCGAAGACGCGGCAGTCAAAGGCCTGCCAGCTGCACCCGGCAAGCCCGATGCCGTGCTGCCGCCCAAGCGCGAATACACCACCGTCGCCAGCGATGTCGATCGCAGCATGGATGTACCGCCAGTCAACGAATTCCCCGATCTCACTTTCCCGACGATCCAGCGCGGCAAGCTAAAAAGTGGCATCAACGTGGTATTGGCCGAACGCCACACCATTCCCGTCACGCAAGTACTTTTGCAGTTCGACGCGGGCTACGCTGCGGACAGTGGTCGAAAGGCCGGCACTGCGGCCTTCGTCTCGGCGATGCTCGACGAAGGTACCGAATCGATGGACTCGATTGAAATCAGCCTTTCCCAGGAGCGCTTGGGGGCGTGGATAGGCGCCAGCGCCAGTCTGGATGCGTCGTCGGTCGGCCTCAATGCATTGAACGATGGCCTGCCTGATGCAATGGCTCTGTTCGCCGACGTGGTCCGCCGTCCCGCCTTCGACACCGACGATGTCGCCCGCATCCGTGCCCAGTGGCTGGCCGCCATCGATCAGGAAAAAACCCAGCCGCAGTCAATCGCCCTGCGCGTGCTGCCTCCACTTCTCTACGGCGACAAGCATCCCTACGGCATCCCGTTTACCGGCACCGGCCAGGAAGCGACCATCAAGGCGCTGACGATCGACGACCTCAAGCGCTTCCACGCCGATTTCTACCGTCCCGACAACGTCACCATCCTGGTTGCCGGCGATACCACTTTGCCGAAGATCACCGCTGAACTTGAAAAGGCATTCGGGGACTGGAAGGCACCGGAGTCCGCCGTGCCGACCAAGGCGTTGGCGAACGCGGCTGCGCCAATGAAGCCGCGTGTGTTCCTGATCGACCGACCTGATTCGCCGCAGTCGCTGATCATTGCTGGTTCTTTGATCGCACCAACCAGCACAACGAACAATCTCGATATCGTCGCCGCCAACGAAGTATTCGGTGGCTCGTTCACGTCGCGTCTCAACACCAACTTGCGCGAGACCAAGCACTGGGCTTACGGCGCGTCGGCGTTCACCCGGGACGCGGTCGGCCAACGTCCGCTGATGCTGTACGCGCCGGTGCAAAGCGACAAGACGGCTGAATCGATGGCGGAAATTCTCAAGGAGGCCCGCGGGATAACTGGCTCGCGCCCGGTCACGGCGGAAGAAATCACCAAGGTAAAGGCCAACAGCGTGCGCAGTCTGCCGGGCAACTTCGAGACGACCGCCTCGGTCCTCGGCACGCTGGCCAAGAACGCGCAGTACAACCGCCCCGACGACTACATCACCACGCTCAAGCAGCGCATTGATGCGCAGAAGGCGTCCGGCATCCAGGCCGCTGCGAAGGAAATCTACAAGCCCGATGCGCTGACGTGGGTGGTGGTGGGTGATCTCAAGCAGATCGAGAAGCCGATTCGAGCGCTCGAGATCGGTGACGTAAAGGTGATGGATGCCGACGGCAAACTGATTCGCTGAGCAAATTCAATACTGTGGAAAGCGCTAACGCGTGTGCCACCGCACGTTGCTATCCTTGCCGCACGCTGCCCCGCCATTGGAGTCGAGCATGAAACGTACAATTGTTATGGCCCTCGTGGCTGTCGCCCTCGCATCATGCAGTTGGGGGATAAAGCTCGATTCGCGCGGCAAGAATGTCCGCACTGCCTGGAACGACGACGTGTCGCGCTGCCGCGAAATTGGCAAGGTCACCGTTTCCGTGCTCGATCGGGTCGGGCCGGTAGATCGCCAGGACATCAAGGTTCGCGACGAGCTGGAAGTAATGGCTCGCAATGAAGCCGGCCAGATGGACGCTGACACCATCCGCCCACTCGGTGAGCCACGCGAAGGCGAGCAGACCTTCGCCACTTATGCTTGCGGTTCCGACGAACGCGCCGACAGCAGACGCGCATCGCCTGGTGACGAAGCAAAGCCCGAACAAACGCCCGGCAAGACCGAGACTTACCCGATCAAGTAGAGATCTGGCGTAGCTGGAGTGGTTATGTAGCATCGACTCCACAGCGGCTTTTTCACGCTCGCGGCGTCGCCGATCGGACTTCCTAGTGTGGTCCGACTCGCTTCGCCTGCCCCTTGATCGTCCTTCCCGTCTGCGAAATCCGTAGCAAATTCCACGGCTTGCATGTTGCACTGCCGCGTGGCAATGCGCGCAATTTCATTAATATCACGTTATGTGGTGCGGGAACTGCATGACTTGTGGGGAGGGAGAGCCTGCTGCGTAGCCATACGCAGCGGGCTTTTTATTGGGTTGACGGGGCAAAGGCTACCCCGCGGTGAACCGCCACGGCTCATGTGTGGACGGGAGCATAGGTTTGCCACCTTTTGGCAGCGTAGTCTTGCCGCCTATCGACGACCATCACCAACTCGCGGGCATTCAAGGCGTCGTCCACAACTCTTAACGGGCGGGTGTAGTCTCCGTAACTTCCGGATAGACCTGACACACGGCAAACCGGTATACGGGGAGACCAGAGCAGGAGCCGTTCCCCTGTTTCCAAACGACCCCGTCGCGTCATTGCGGAATTCATCGCTCGCGAGACCACGGCCGGCTTCGTGCTGTTTGCCGCAGCAACCGCAGCACTGCTGGCGACCAATACGTCGCTCGCGCCGCAATACAACGCATTTCTCAATTTGCCCGTCGAAATGCACATGGGCAACTTCGGAATCGCCTAGCCATTGCTGCTGTGGATCAACGATGGCCTGATGGCCCTGTTCTTTTTCCTGATCGGGCTGGAAGTGAAACGCGAGATTGTTCAAGGCGAACTCTCGTCGTTGGATTAGGCCGGGCTACCCATCATGGCCGCCGTGGGGGGCATGCTGGTACCGGCACTGATCTTCGTCGCCCTCAACTGGGGATCGCCCGCCAATCTGCGGAGCTTGGCCATCCCGGCAGCCACGGATATCGCCTTCGCGCTCGGCGTGCTGGCGCTCCTTGGCAAGCGCATACCGGCTGGTTTGAAAGTTCTGCTGCTGGCCATTGCGATCATCGATGACATCGGCGCGATCGCGATCATCGCGATGTTCTATGCCAGCGAGGTTTCCACGCTGGCGCTTGGACTGGCCGCGCTGGCTGCGGCACTTCTTTTTGCCTTGAATCGTCTGGGTGTCACCCGGCTATCGCCGTATGTGCTGATCGGCCTGGTGCTGTGGGTATGTGTGCTCAAGTCTGGCGTGCATGCGACCCTGGCCGGTGTGATCGCGGCCCTGGCCATCCCCTTGACGGCTACGGCAGCTCGCCGCTGAAGCATCTGGAGCACGTGCTGCATCCATGGATTGCCTTCGGCGTACTTCCGATCTTCGCGTTTGCCAATGCAGGCGTCTCATTTGCGGGCTTCAGTTGGAACATGATTCTGGCGCCGGTACCGCTGGGCATTGCCTTGGGCCTCGTGGTCGGAAAGCAGCTGGGCGTATTCGGCTTCATGGCGACCGCCATCAAGTTTGGATGGGCGAGGCTTCCCGATGGCGTTTCCTTGCAACAGCTGTATGGGCTGGCTTGCATTACCGGCATTGGCTTCACCATCAGCCTGTTTATCGGCAATCTAGCCTTCGATGGCGCACAGCAAATCGAAGCGGTGAAGATGGGCGTGATGCTTGGCTCAGCAATCTCCGGCGTGGCTGGATACTTGATCCTGCGCGCGTACGCTACCAGTCCCGACTGACGGCTCGTGCATGGTGGTACAGGTGACTTTGGTACGTTTCACAGACTACTGGTCGTCGTCCGTCATCCGCGACATCACTCTTTCATGATGAATGAGTTCGCGCAGCAAAGGGTTGGGAAAGCGCCGGTCCATCGTCACGGCATAGAACGTCTCGGTGATACCTTGCAACGGATCACCTTCGACCAGCGATCCCGCTGCAATCTCGTCTTTCACCACGATCGAGGGCAGCACGGCAAGGCCGATATCCTCTCTCGCCAGCAGTCGCAGCATCGCCATGTCGTCGACCTCGGCCACGATGTGTGGACGAACGCCGAGCTGATTCATCAAAGCATCAAAGCCGACCCTGATGCTCGTCTCCGGGGTCGGCAGGATGACCGGGTGGTCCCTGAGTCGTTCGGCCAGGCTGCACGGTTTGCGGAAACGCTCCGGTGTGCCGATCAGGCTGACGGCGCGTTCGGCCAGGCGATGGGAAACGAACGGCGTGAGCGCATCGCGTGCCGGTGGCTGATTGATCAGCACGATGTCCAGGCTCAGTGACTGCAACGAGCTCAGCAGGTCGGCGCTATTGCCCGAACGGACGATGATCTCGATCTCCGGCCGACCGAGCACCGGCTGCAAAAATTCCATCTGGAAGTTGCGCGAGAGCGTGGCCAGCGCACCCAACCTCAGAGCGCGCCGGCTGCCACCGGCATCGCGCAAGGTCCCCAGCAACTCCTCACCCGTGGCAAAGATGGCATCCGCATGATCGAGTGTGATTCTTCCAACTTCCGTGAGGTGCAACTGGCGCCCTCGACGCTCGAATAGCGCGTGGCCAAGCCGCTGTTCCAGCTTGCCGATCTGCACCGACACGGCGGACTGGGTCACATTCAAGCGGGCAGCAGTCCGGGTCAGATTGCCGTCGTGCGCAACAGCCCAGAAGTAGCGCAGATGGTTGTAGTTGAGTGCACTCATATAGTTCGATTTTAGCGAATCTGTTCCATCAAACAATGAATTTATCTTGCAGATACAGGCCTTGCTACGGTGACGGTCCGAACTGCCCTCCCGGAGATCCACCTTGCTGCCCTGCTTATTCTCAGCGGCTACGTCGCTACGACCATCTGCCGCCGCCACGCGCGTGCCTCGCCCAGGCCCGCGGCCGCATGCTCTGCGGAAGTCGGCAGCATGAGCAATGCGAACGAACGTCTCACGAACGATGCCGCTCGCGCAGCAAAAGTATTACGTGACGGTGGTCTGATCGGCATGCCTTCCGAGACGGTCTACGGTCTGGGTGCCGATGCCCGCAACGCGATGGCGGTGAGACGGATTTTTTCTGCTAAACAGCGGCCGGCCGATCATCCGCTAATCGTGCATATCGACCGGCCGGCACAAATCACGAAATGGGTTCGCGATGTCCCGATTGCCGCGTGGCAGTTGGCCGAAGCCTTCTGGCCCGGTCCGTTGACTCTGGTTCTGCCACGTTTGCCCGGTGTGCTTGATATCGTCACAGGTGGGCTGGACACCGTAGCACTGCGCGTGCCATCACATCCGCTGGCGTTAGAACTGTTAGCGCAGTTCGGTGGCGGCGTCGCCGCGCCATCAGCCAATCGCCACGGTCGGGTCAGCCCCACCACGGCACAACATGTCCGCCTGGAGCTGGGCGACGCCGTCGATCTGGTGCTCGATGGTGGGCCTTGCCGCGTGGGTATTGAATCGACCATCGTGGACTTTGTCGACGATGGCGTTCGTATACTGCGGCCAGGCAGCATCACCGCGCAGGACCTGCGGCGGGCGACCGGTCGAATCGTGTTCGACCGTTCGGACCCCGATGTGCGCCGTCCCGGCGCGATGACATCGCACTATGCGCCGCGTGCCAAAGTGGTGCTGACAGCGGCCGAGGACGCGCTGGCAGAATTGGAATCATGGCACCGGAACGGGGCTCGCGCCGGTCTACTTTCTGCGTACCGCCCAGAGCGTTTGCTTCCGGGAGTGCCGTGGTTGTCGCTGGGCATCGCAAGCGAGCAGCAGGCGCAACGGCTGTACGCCCTGCTTCGCCAAGCCGACGACTTGGGACTGGACATACTCGTCGCAGTGCCGCCACGGGGCGAAGGCTTGGGGGCCGCGCTGTGGGACCGCCTGGTGCGTGCAGCAGGACTCGGTGACGGGCGCGTGTCTGCTGGCGTCTCGCCACCTGTCGACTCGACGCGCCGAGGTTCTCGAACGCTTTGAGTGCACGCGGAGCGCGCGCTCATATCAGGACCCGAGCGATGTTCAAGACGAACGGGTACTCGCTAGCCTGTCGCGCGATTTCGCCCGTCTGCCAGAGCACTGCACGGTAGCAAGATAGCCTCGGTGCGCTGCGCCAGATATTTGCGCCAGGCAGGGCTCCACGCTCGAACCGCGAATGCCGCGCAGGATGCAGCGTCCCTCCTGCCAGAACTCCGACTGGTTTGCGTCGCGACGCGGCGAGCACATGCGCACGGCACGTTTGCGATCACGGGCATTCCATATGTTCGCTTTTGTAGAACTTAATACCAGAAACAATGAATTTTTTTATTGTTGACCCGCTAGCTATCTTGGCGATCCCAACGGTCCCTGCCGGAGCCTTTCGTTGTCGCTCTATCTACTTCCCCTAGCCGCACCGCTGCCGCTGCTGCTTGTCGCTGTCCTCTGCGCGTTTCGAGCTGGAATACGTCCGCGTTGGATACCGAAACTCGCCGAGGCTTCTGCCTTGCTGGCGTTGCTGCTTTCGCTGCTGGCGCTTGTTCTGCTGATCGCGAGGGGACCGGGCGATAGCGATCTCATCGGCGTGAACGGGGTCGGGCTGTCGGCGCGCCTGGATGCGGTAAGCGCCACCATGCTGATGCTGGTCAGTTTCGTGGGTTGGATCGTGGTTCGCTACACGCGAACCTATCTGGATGGCGAGTCTCGCCAGGGGGCATTTACAGGCTGGCTTTGCGCAGCGTTGGCCGCCGTGCTGCTGCTGGTCGGCGCCGGAAACCTGATCCAGCTGGTGGTCGCGTGGATCGCCACGAGCTTTGCGTTACGACGCCTGCTGCTTTTCTACGGCCAGCGCGATGCCGCCCAGCGTGCAGCGCGCAAGAAGTTACTGTTTTCGAGCCTCGGCGCGGTGGCGCTGGTCCTCGCTATCGTCTTGCTAATCGCCGGCTACGAAAGTACGGATATTGCCACGATCAATGCCGCCGCCCGCGCCGGCCAGTCACCGACCTTGATCACTCTCGCCGCAGCGGCGCTGGCACTGGCTGCCATGTTGAAGTCGGCCCAGTTTCCGACTCACGGTTGGCTCACCGAGGTCATGGAGGCACCGACACCGGTGTCGGCCCTGCTGCATGCGGGCGTGATCAACGGCGGCGGATTCCTGCTGATCCGCTTCGCCGACGTGATGGTGCTGGCGCCCGGTGTATTGGCGGTCCTCGCCATGGTTGGTGGCTTAACGGCGATCTTCGCTGCACTGGTGATGCTGACCCAACCAG
>JAYUYW010000300.1:0-9612 GCA_043752325.1 Rhodanobacteraceae bacterium
AGTCGTGCGGCTTCAACGCACGACCGACCCGCCCAGACCGCATCTCTGGCCCACGTTTTTCTGCGAGGAGAAAGGTGGGGCGGCGGGCGGCAGCCCGGCGAAACGCTTGACCAGAGTGGCTGGAGGCGAACAGAGCGAGGCGACCGTTCTTCAAAATCCAAAGTTGACACAAGCGCCGGACCCTCATCACCCGCTGGGCACCTTCTCCCGGCGGGAGCAAGTATCAAAACGCGACGCGCAACATGGACGAAGCGCTTCAGCCATGCGCCCCCGCGAGCAGACGGCGGGTCTGCGAGGCTGAACGGAGAGTGCGCCCGTGCAAAACAAAATGGACAGCGGAGCACAAGTGCCGTATTCTCCGCCGCGCAGTCGCTTCAAGTAGTTTTACCAGCGCGGTTTCACAAGTCCGTTTGTACGGATGGTACTGACATCCTCGATGCGTTCACTTGATCGCTTGCAGCCTCAACGGGCGGCTTGCCCGTTATTTCAATCAAGAAGAGACGTATCATGAGCAATGTATCTACCGGCACCGTGAAGTGGTTCAACGAAACCAAGGGCTTCGGCTTCATCACCCCAGCTGACGGCGGCGAAGACCTTTTCGCACACTTCAAGGAAATCCAGGGCAACGGCTTCAAGACCCTGACAGAAGGTCAGCGCGTCGAGTTCGTTCCGGCTCGCGGCCAGAAAGGCATGCAGGCTACCCAGATCCGTCCGGTCTAAGGTTGCCGCAAACCGCTCGGCTAATCCCGAACCGGTTGCCAAATCAAAACCGCAGTCTTCGGACTGCGGTTTTTTTATGCCGAATGCTCCGACACCGAAAGCCCTCAGTATCGAATCACCGAGCGAATCACCTTACCCTCGTGCATCAGGTTGAAGGCGTGGTTGATCTGGTCGAGCGGAAGTTCGACGCTGACGAAGGGATCAATGGCGAATTCGCCAGCCATGTAGCGATCGACATAGCCCGGCAGTTGCGAGCGCCCTTTCACGCCCCCGAAGGCGGACCCCCGCCAAACCCGTCCTGTGACCAACTGGAATGGTCGCGTACTGATCTCCTGACCGGCACCGGCGACACCAATGATGATCGATTCACCCCAGCCCTTGTGACAGCACTCCAGTGCCGAGCGCATCACTTTGGTGTTGCCAATGCACTCGAACGAGTAGTCGACCCCGCCATCGGTGAGATCGACGATCACTTCCTGGATCGGCGTATCGGGATAGTCCGCGGGATTCAGGAAGTCCGTGGCGCCAAGCTGTCTTGCCAGTTCGAACTTGTCCGGGTTCATGTCGACGGCCACGATACGACATGCGCCTGCCATCACCGCGCCCTGGATGACCGACATGCCGATGCCACCAAGCCCGAACACGGCGACGCTGGCACCAGCGGCCACCTTTGCCGTGTTGAGTACAGCTCCGATGCCGGTGGTGACGCCACAACCAAGCAGGCAGACCTTTTCCAGCGGCGCCGCCTTGTTGATTTTCGCCACCGCGATTTCGGGCAACACCGTGTATTCCGAAAACGTGCTGGTGCCCATGTAGTGGTGGATTGGCTTGCCGTTTTTCGAGAAACGCGAGGTGCCATCGGGCATTTGTCCCTTGCCTTGGGTGACCCGGATCGCCTGGCACAGGTTGGTTTTGCCGCTGGTGCAGAACTTGCAGACGCCGCACTCGGGCGTGTAGAGCGGAATCACGTGGTCGCCGACCGCGACCGAGGTCACGCCCACACCGATTTCCTCGACGATGCCGCCACCTTCGTGACCGAGGATCGCCGGAAACAAGCCTTCGGGGTCATCACCTGACAAGGTGAACGAATCGGTATGGCAAACACCAGTGGCAACGATGCGTACCAGCACTTCGCCAGCGCGCGGGCCTTCCAGATCAACTTCTTCAACGCTCAGTGGCTGGCCTGCGGCCCAGGCAACGGCAGCACGGGTTTTCATCGAACATTCTCCTTGGATCGGATGCGGTGCGACGGTGCTGGCACGGAAATGGGCGTCGCAGACCAACGAGGATGCCACGTGCGTATCGATGACTCAAAGCTGTGCCAAGTTTCAATGATGAAGTGATCGTGCGTGATTCAGGTGGATTAACCGCGACCATCTACGTCGCCTTATCGCGCATCCGCCCGCACCGCCCAGTCGTAATCACTCACACGGCGCACAACAGCGTCAACGAATGCCGAGCCGTAGCGCGATGGTCTCCCGCCGCGGGTCGCATACTCGGCGAGGGTCTTGCAGGTGACCTCTTCTGGACCGTCGAGTGCTTCACAAAGGACCGCTTCGGCGGTCCTTTTTTTGTGGGCGCGCGGGGCTCAACGCTCCACGAAGGCGCGTTCGATCACGTAGTCACCGGGCGTGCCGATTCGCGGTGAGACTTCAAAGCCACGCTCATTCAACAAGGTTTCGATCGATTTCAGCATGGTCGGGCTGCCGCAGATCATCGCGCGGTCGGTTCCCGGGTTCAGCGGCGGCAATCCGATATCGGCGCAAAGCTTGCCGCTTTCAATCAGGTCGTTGAGGCGGCCTTGGTTACGGAATGTTTCGCGCGTGACGGTCGGGTAGTAAATCAACTTTTCGCGCACCGCCTCGCCGAAGAACTCATGATCAGGAAGTTCTCGCGTGATGAGGTCTTCGTAAGCGAGATCTTTTACGGTGCGTACTCCGTGAGTGAGGATCACCCTCTCGAAGCGCTCCCATGTTTCCGGGTCGCGGATGATCGAAAGAAATGGCGCAAGGCCAGTTCCGGTCGAAAAGAGAAAAAGATTCTTGCCGGGCTTGAGATCGTGATGGACCAAGGTACCGGTCGGCTTGCGGCTGACCAGCAATTCATCACCAACCTTCAGGTGCTGCAACCGTGAAGTCAGCGGACCATCGGGAACCTTGATGCTGAAGAATTCCAGGTGCTCTTCCCAGTTCGCGCTGGCAAACGAATAGGCACGCATCAGCGGCCGGCCATCCACTTCCAGGCCGATCATCACAAACTGGCCGTTCTCGAAACGCAGGGCCGAATCGCGCGTCGTTGTGAAGCTGAAAAGAAAGTCGTTCCAGTGCCGGACCGATAGGACTTTTTCGAAGTAGTGGGAAGCCACGAAGAACCTTGTACGGTTGCCGTCAGGCGCGAGGAAAGGCTTTGACCGCATCGATCACCGCCTCGGCGGTGATGCCGAAGTGGTGATAAAGCTGGTCGGCTGGCGCTGACGCGCCAAATGTGTCGATACCGATGACGGCGCCATCAAGGCCAACATACTTGCGCCAGAAATCGGTGACACCCGCTTCGATGGCGACACGCTTGCGGCACCACGACGGCAACACGCCTTCCCGATACTCGATCGCTTGCTGGTCGAACACCTGGGTGCACGGTATCGACACCACGCGGGCGGCGATACCATCCGATTGAAGTTGCCGCGCGGCCTGCATCGCCAATTCCACTTCAGAACCGGTCGCGATCAGGATCACG
The DNA here is from genome assembly GCA_043752325.1 of Rhodanobacteraceae bacterium. Classification (GTDB taxonomy): domain Bacteria; phylum Pseudomonadota; class Gammaproteobacteria; order Xanthomonadales; family Rhodanobacteraceae; genus Dokdonella. Next base: position 3,454 of record JAYUYW010000300.1, read on the forward strand.
TCGAACTTGGTGTCGGCGGGATCGGACAGGATGTAGCCGCCTCGCTCAATCGCCTCGACTTGCTCGGCATCGCGGAACTGGTGGACCAGACTTTGGCGCGAGAACACCAGACAGGTCGGCCCATCGCGACGTTCGATGGCAACCTTCCATGAAACGGCGGATTCCACCGCGTCACACGGTCGCCAGACCGGGTTGTTCGGTATGTAGCGCAGGCTGGCAAGGTGCTCGACCGGCTGATGAGTCGGGCCGTCTTCCCCGAGTCCAATCGAGTCGTGCGTGTAGACATGGATCGCGGCCGCCGGGATCAGCGCGCTCATGCGCACCGCGTTGCGGGCGTAGTCGCTGAAGACCAGGAAAGTGGCGTCGTAGGGAATAAAGCCGCCGTGCAGGACGAGCCCATTCGAGATCGCGCTCATGCCGAATTCGCGCACGCCGTAGTGGATGTAGTTGGCATCCACACCGCCGGAGAGCACATTGTTTGATCCTTTCCACAAGGTGAGGTTGGAATGGGCTAGGTCGGCCGATCCGCCGATCAGTTCCGGCAGCATCGGGCCGAATGCATCCAGTGCCATTTGCGAAGCCTTGCGCGATGCGACGACTGGGCCTTCCGATTGAAGTTTGGCGATGAAGGCATCGGCATTACTGGCGAAGTCTCCCGGCAATCGGCGTTCGTTGCGACGCAGGAATTCGTCGGCGAGGTCGGGATGCGCGGCGCGGTAACGCTCAAACGATGCATTCCATTCGTTTTCGCGCTCGGCGCCTTTTTCCTTCGCATCCCACACAGCGCGAATGTCGTCGGGAATTTCGAATGGCGCGTATGACCAGCCCAGCTGTTCGCGTGCGGCAGCGACTTCGCTCTTGCCGAGCGCGGCACCATGCGCGCCCTCGGTGCCTTGCTTGTTCGGCGCGCCATAGCCAATCACGGTGGCGCAACAGATCAGCGTCGGTCCTTCATGATGCATGCGTGCCTGGTCGAGTGCGGTCGACACTGCCTGCGGATCGTGGCCATCGATGTCGCGGATCACATTCCAGCCATAGGCTTCGAAGCGCGACGGCGTGTTGTCGGTGAACCAGCCCTTCACCTTGCCGTCGATGGAGATACCGTTGTCGTCCCAAACCGCGATCAGTTTGGACAGCTTCAGCGTGCCGGCGAGCGCACAGACTTCGTGCGAGACGCCTTCCATCAGGCAACCGTCGCCCAGGAACACGTAAGTGTGGTGATCGACGATGACGTGGCCATCGTGGTTGAAGCGATCGGCCAGTACCTTTTCGGCGAGTGCCATGCCGACGGCATTGGCAAGTCCCTGACCCAAAGGTCCGGTCGTTGTTTCCACACCCGGCGTTTCGCTCAACTCGGGGTGGCCAGCCGTTTTTGAATGCAATTGGCGAAAGCGCTTCAGCTCGGACAGAGGCAGCTCGTAGCCGCTCAGGTGCAGGAGCGAATAAAGCAACATCGAGCCGTGCCCGTTCGACAGCACAAAGCGGTCGCGATTGACCCAATGCGGGTTGGCCGGGTTGTGGCGCAGATAGTCGTTCCAGAGCACTTCGGCGATGTCAGCCATTCCCATTGGCATCCCCGGATGACCGGAATTGGCGGCCTCGACCGCGTCCATGGCCAGCGCCCGAATGGCGTTGGCAAGGTTTTTACGACTCGGCATGTGAGGCTCGCAGCAGGAAGTCAGGCGCTTCGGCAGCGGAGCCGGCGCGCGGGCCGACTATTGTCGCCGATGCGGCTGGGGATGTCAGGGATCGGCGACGATTATCCGCGCAGGCTGCGAAGCTGATCGTCAATTGAGCGCGTCTTGTCGGTGACTTCGCTGCCGGTATGCAAGGTCGATTTGCGTTCGATCAGCAGGATCAGGCACTCCTCGTCGGCGACCGGGTTGTGGCGCTCGCCCTTCGGCACAACGAACAATTGGCCAGTTGCCAGATTGACCATGCGATCTTCCATATCGATGCGCAGGTTTCCTCGCAATACGAAAAACAACTCGTCCTCGTCGTCGTGGCAGTGCCATGCGAGACTGCCGTGGACTTTGGCGACCTTGACGTAGCAATCATCGAGTTCGGCGATCACGCGCGGCGACCACAAGTCGCTAAGTGTGGAAGCGATTACTCGCGGGTCGAGCACGGCGGCAATGTGTTGGTCTGTCGTGGTCATTGCGATTGGAAGGTTGGCATGTCCGTCGATGTTACCAATCGAGCTTGCTGGTTCCGGTGACGATGTGCGTGTCGCTCATTCCCCACGGCATCACCTCGCGCGGCCGCTCGGGAAGAGGTTCCGCGTCGGCCGGCCAACCGTCGCTGATCGCTGCATGCTGGATTTCGATCGAACCTGATCTGCCAGTCTGCCAACTCAAACGAATCGGCTCGCCATTCGGGAACAACCGCAGGCGATTCCATTGATCGGGCTCAGCGAACATGCTGACCGCTATTCCGTCCAGTTGAACATCGCTGCCCCCGACGCTGCCGCGCAGTTGCAGGCGCAGTTCGCGCGCACCGGCGGGTGGGGTGATAGTCAGCACGTGCCTCGAGCTGTCGTCGGTCGTCAGCGAAAGCGTCAGTGGCGTCGCGGCAAGGGATGGTGATGGCACCTGCCATGTCTCGTTGATAAACGCCGCCATCAAGGCGCCGCGTTCGATGTCACCGCCCGTTGAGTTCAACACAGCACGCGACCAGTCATCGAGTGGATCAAGTGCGCTGACTCGATAGTCACGCTTCGCGTCAATATCGCTGACATGCATCACCTGGCTGATCGCAGGCTTGCGCTCGTCACCCGCTGGACGGGTCGCAACCATTGTCCACAACGCGACTCCACCGATGGCGAGTAGAGCGGCCACCACGACCGGCGCGATGCTGCCAAGCGCTTGCTTGCCGCGGCGCTCACCGAGCGCGAGTGGATGCCCATTGGCAACCATCAGGGGGTAGATAAGCAACAAGACCAGCATCGCCGGCAGCGCGGCGACTTCTGGCAAACCAAAGCCGAGCCCGACCATGACGCCATCGGCGAATTTCGCCAGAAAAGCGATCCCGCCGACGGCGATTGCGGCGACCGCCACCGTGCTGCCAGACAAACCGAGCAGAGCAAGCCCAAGGCTGCCAGCCAGCAAGGGCCAGAGAAGGATGGGCGTCAGCTCCGGCGCCATGATCTGCGCCACGATGCCGAGCAGCAGCACCAGCATGGCCACACCGAGTCCTGCTCCCGGCGTGCCGCGACGACGCCCGAAAACCGGGACAGCGATCAGTGCCGCAACCACGCCACCGATGAGTGCCGGCATGTCAAACCCACTCACGCTGCAAGCGATGCCGACGACGAGCGCTAGCAACGCCATCGGGAGTCGCCCTTTGCCGCGCAGCATGACGGCGCAGGCCAGCGCCACGATCGCCGTCGCGACGAGGCCACTGCCCCAATCAAACTGATCAAATCCCGCCAGAATATTGCGGCCCTCGCTGAGTCCGGGATTGGCGACACCGCCGAGCAGCAGATAGCCAAGGCGCAATGCCAGCGCAGTGGTGATGAACACATAAATTGACAGGCCGAACTCGCGCAGCAAATCGCCAAAACGCCAGCGCAGACGTCGCGCCGCCAACAGCAGTAGACCGGCGCTTGCCGCCAGCAACAACCAACCAATCCAAGCCGGATAACGAACCAGCCAGACGCCGAACAGATCGCCGTAGACGGCGTCGCTATCGGCGCTGGGGAAGCTCGCGGAGCCCGCAAGGTCACGGCTGATCGCAAGCGTCTGTTCGCCCATCTGCTGCAGACTTCCGAGGTCAAGATTGGCGGGTGTCGCAGATGCAGCGTGGTAATCGAACTGGTCACCAGCAATCGCGAAGTTGAGGCCAGGCAAGCCATGCTTGAGTGCGATCGAGAAGTCGGTGTCGTTCGGCATGTGCCGATACGCGAAGCTGGCCAGCGAGCTCGCCTCGGGATTTTCTGCAGCGCGCGCATAGGTTTCGATCAAGGCAGCATTGCCGCCGCCGGTCTGGAACATGCTGACCCGACCGCTGCTGCCGCGTGCTTCGAGGTTAAGCACCATGCCGACGTGCTTGGCAAGCGGGTTTTGATCGAAAAACGCGACAGCACCGAGCAAGCCGATCTCCTCGCCATCGGTGAACAGGAAAACGACATCGCGCTGAGGCGTTGGCCCGGTGGATAGCGCACGGGCAATCTCGATCATCGCGACCACGCCGATGCCGTCATCGGCCGCGCCGGCCGAATTGTTCACGGTGTCGATATGAGCCATCAGCAGCAGCGCCGGTGCCGATCGATCAACGCCGGGCAAGACACCGATCACGTTTTCCAGCCGCGCCGCGACAGCGGAGCCGGGACGACTTCCGTTGACGGCCAAGGCGGGTTGGGTGGAAACCTGCAAGCCAAGGCCGGTGAGGCGATCAATCAGCTGGACGCGCGCTTGTTGCAAGGCCGGCGATCCGGTCGGATGTGCCTGCGCGGCCAGCCAGTCGAGGTCTGTTCTCGCTCGCATGGCGGAGAATTGATCGCCGGGGGCGTTCGCAGGTAGCGGCTCCGGCGTTCGTAGCGATATAACCGTCAGCCAGGCCGACAACAAAAGAACAACGACTAGAACGATTGCAGCGCGCATTCCCACCCCCCCAGCTGGATGCCGCCGATTATGGCCGGAGACGTGCCCGACGTGCACTGCTGGAAGCAGCACAGGGCCATGCTTGGTTATAGTCCACCAATAGCGGAGCCGAATGGGGCGGGCCGCAAATTTCCGGAGCGAATCGATGGCGCTGCACACCAAGATGCTGATTGGGTTCCTGGTCGGTCTGATCGCCGGCCTTATCGTACACGTCGTCGTCGGTGGTGATGCCGGCTGGCTGCAGGTGCTGACCACCTACGTCACCCAGCCAATCGGTACGATCTTTTTGCGCCTGTTATTCATGCTGGTGATTCCATTGCTGTTCTCGGCGCTGGTGATGGGTGTTGCCGAAATGGGCGACATCCGCGCACTGGGCCGGGTCGGCATGAAGACGCTCGCCTACACGGTGATCGTCTCGTCAATCGCGGTGGTGATTGGCCTGGTGTTGGTCAATACATTCAAGCCGGGCGCCGGCGTAGATCCGGTCGTAGCGCAGCAACTGCTGGCGGATGCTCAAGGCGGTGCCAAGGCGATCGTCTCCACCACCCAGAAGCAGCCGATGGGAATCGACATGCTTACCTCGATCGTGCCGAACAACGTGTTTCGTGCCGCGGCCGACAACGATGTGATCGCGATCATGTTTTTTGCGCTGATGTTCGGCATCGGTCTGGTACTGACCAACTCGCCAGCCAGCAACAAGCTCAAGGGCGTGATCGAAGGCTTGTTCGATCTTTCAATGACGCTGATCCATCTGGTCATCCGGATGGCACCGCTGGCGGTCGCCTGTCTAGTCTTCAATCTCGCCGCGCAGTTTGGCTGGGACTTGATCGCCAAACTCGGCAGCTATGTGTTCGTCGCAGTGCTGGCGATGGCGATACATTTTTTCATCGTCTATTCGATTGCCGTGAAGTATTTCGGCGGCATGTCGCCAATTAAGTTCTTCAAGGGCTCGCAGGAAGCAATCGTGATGGCGTTCTCCACCGCATCGAGCAATGCCACGCTGTCGACTGCACTGAAAGTGGCGCATAACGACCTCAAGCTACCGGATCGAATTTCGCGCTTCGTCCTGACCATCGGTGCGACCGCAAACCAGAATGGAACGGCGTTGTTTGAAGGCGTCACCGTATTGTTCCTTGCGCAGTTTTTTGGCGTCGACTTGAGCCTTACCCAGCAGATCACGGTGATGTTCGTCTGCATTCTGGGTGGCATCGGCACCGCCGGCGTGCCGGCTGGTTCACTACCGGTGATCGCGCTGATCTGCGGCATGGTAGGCGTTCCGCCGGAAGGCATTGGTCTTATCCTCGGCGTTGATCGCTTCCTGGACATGTGCCGCACCGTTCTGAATGTAACTGGTGACCTTGCCTGCGCGACCGTGGTGTCGCACAACAGCGAGGACCTGCCCGAGCCACCGTCCGAAGTAACGTTGATCCAGAAGGATTGATTTGCCAGGGTGCCCTGGGAACGATCAGAGCATCCTTCACCGTGACAGGAGTGGTGCCATGAAACGTCGGTGCCAATTTTTTTTGTTCGGAGTTTTGCTCGATGGCCACGCGCTCGC
>JAYUYW010000301.1:0-3851 GCA_043752325.1 Rhodanobacteraceae bacterium
CTGGCGACCAATCCCGAACATCTGAAGATGCTCGAGGAGTGGATGCGCAGCTATAAGCCCGAGGAACTCTTCGATGAAAGCGGAAAGTTGATTGCGGAGCTGGGTGAGTTGGCTCCGACCGCTCTGCGCAGGATGGGGGCCAATCCTCATGCCAATGGCGGGTTGCTTCTGCAAGATCTGAAGATGCCGGATTTCCGCGACTACGCCGTAGCCGTACCGAAACCCGGCACCGTCGAAGCGGAGGCCACACGCGTCATGGGGCAACTGCTGCGTGACGTGATGAAACTCAATGACGACGCACGCAATTTCCGTGTGATGGGGCCGGACGAAACCGCATCAAATCGTCTTGGCGCGCTCTTCGATGTGACCAACCGGACATTTGCCGGAGAGATCCTGCCGACTGACGATCACCTGGCGCCCGATGGCCGCGTGATGGAGATCCTGAGCGAGCATGTTTGCCAAGGTTGGCTCGAAGGCTATCTCTTGACGGGCCGTCACGGTTTTTTCTCCTGCTATGAAGCGTTCGTGCACATCGTGGATTCGATGTTCAACCAGCACGCCAAATGGTTGAAGGTCACGCGGGACATCCCTTGGCGTCGTCCGATCGCTTCGCTCAATTACCTGCTGACGTCGCATGTCTGGCGCCAGGATCAAAACGGCTTCAGCCACCAGGATCCCGGCTTCATCGATCACGTCGTCAACAAGAAGGCGGAAGTGGTGCGGGTGTATCTCCCACCCGACGCCAACACGCTGCTGTCGGTGACCAACCACTGCCTGCGCAGCCGCCATTACGTCAACGTCATCGTTGCCGGAAAGCAGCCTGCGCTGCAGTTTCTGAATATCGACGACGCAATCGCGCACACGAAGGCGGGATTAGGTGTCTGGACATGGGCGAGTAACGACGACGGCGACGAACCCGACCTGGTGATGGCCTGTGCAGGTGATGTCCCGACATTGGAAGTGCTTGCAGCGGTCGATCTTCTCCGCAGGCATTTCCCGGAATTGAAAGTTCGCGTGGTGAATGTCGTCGACCTGATGACACTCCAGCCCGAGAGCGAACATCCGCACGGGCTGTCGGATCAGGCTTTCGATACTCTGTTCACGACGGACAAGCCAATCATCTTTGCGTATCACGGCTACCCGTCGTTGATCCATCGTCTCGCTTACCGGCGCACCAACCACAAGAACCTGCATGTGCGCGGATACAAGGAAGAGGGCACGACCACCACACCGTTTGACATGGTGGTGCTGAACGATCTGGATCGCTTTCACTTGGTCATGGATGTCATCGACCGCGTGCAAACGCTTGGCGATGCAGGCGTGCAGGTTGCGCAGTTGATGCGTGACAAGCGGGCCGAACACAAGCTGTACATCCGCAAACATGGCGACGACATGCCTGAGGTTCGTGACTGGAAGTGGCCGTATTGAACGGATTTTGATGACTCGATGAAACATGCACGCTGACACCACGTCAGTAGCTATCCCCACGATGCTCCGATCTTGTTCGGTAACGACGCTGGCGCTGGCGCTCGCGGAGGGATGCCCATGACATTTCCAATCGGCTATCACGATCTCCATCCGGACGTCAGCATGAACTTCCAGATGAACCGCTTGTATGGTTCGGTGGGCGAGCCTGACATGCTGGAGGAGATGCGGATGGCATTCAGGCAATTCGAGACGGCGGATGTCTCCGCATCCATCACGCAGGACGTTCTGCTGCTGGCCGGAGCGAAGACCACTACATCCGGATCGAACAGTGGTACGCCCAGACAAGAATGCTCACGAACGCGCGCTCGATGACGGCACGGTTGTTTACGCTAGGCGAGAGTGCGCAGAATCACTGCCAGGTGGGCAACCAGGGTCTGGCACTAAAAACAATCGTTAATTGGCTGGACGGGATGCAGCTCGAAAAAGCGCAACTCTTGAATGGCTGACACGGGCTCCACTCAATGTCGCAGGGGTTCCAATGATGCTCCGTCCTTACTCGGCAACCGCTTTGACGCTCGGCGGCATCATCCTCGCCGGACTCGGATTGTATTTTGTGTTCCTGCGTCCGCCATTGCTCCCAGAGGATCTACGTTTTCTGGGGACTTCGCTGGCGCAGGTGCAAGCGACGATGCCTGGCATCCTTGTCTGGCTACGGCGGGTGTTCTGGGTCATGGGGGGCTATATGTTTGCCACGGGCCTCTTGACGATATACGTGGCAATCACCAGCTTCCGAACGCGAGCCCGGGGCGTGGTTGGCGTTGTAGCCATCGCCGGACTGTTTTCCATCGGATGGATGGCTGCAGTCAACTTTTTCATCGACTCGGACTTCAAGTGGCTCCTCACGGTCTTCGTTCTTCCGTGGATCCTGGCCCTTGCGCTCTACCGTGTTGAATTGAAGACATCTGCGGACAGCCGTCAGGAGTAAGAACGCGGGCTGCGGTGGAGGGGCGCGTTACAGGGTCTTTAGTGAAAAGTCCTGATTGCCGTTGGTCATCATCCCGTTGAAGGACTTCAAGTAAGAAATGAGCACTACTCGAACACTCCCGCGCAGTCTGCAGATCGTCATCGCCGAGGGCGCATTAGCCTCCGGTCAGCACGGATGGGGTGATGTTCCGGCCTCCACGCTCGTGGCTTATGACATTGCAATGTTGTCCGTGCGGCTGGTTTTGGCAATCATTCGTCCAGGGCAGCCATGAGCGTCCGTGCGCGCACCGTGCTGGTACTAAACGTTGGTTCCACCAGTCTCAAGAGTGCCTGCTATTCGTTGCGGGTGAACGCTGAAACCGAAGATCCTGCCGCCCACGAAGCTGGACGGATTTCGATTGAATCAACGCATGATCCCTCGGCCGTCCCCGAAGACCACGCCCGGAAACTGCTGGCCCAAGTAGCGGGGGTTTGCCCGACTTGGGCGATACACCCGACGTGGTTGCCCACAGGATCGTGCATGGTGGAGATCGCCCCCATCCTGTGGAGCTGACGCAAGCGGCCCTCGCAGAACTGGAAGACCTATCCGCGCTGGCTCCACTCCATCAACCTCCCGCCTTGGCTTTAGCTCGGGCCGCCACTCAGCGTTGGCCCAATGCCATGCACCAGCCCCGATTCCACGTCCACACCGATATGGGCCTTCATGCCGAAGTACCACTGGTTGCCCTTCCTGGTTTTACGTTGTGGACGGTCTTGCCGTCTTCCAGAAGTACAACCCTCGACCAGCGCCCCGATGCCTCGTCAATTTGCGCCCAGCGCCGAATTCGCCCATCAGACTGATGGGCTTCGTGCGCTGGCTGATTGACCACGCGCTCTATCCAGTCGTCTCGAAGTGTTGCACGGTCCGTCGGGCGCGAGTCGCAAGGAAGTAGTTCGTCACTTTCATTGGTTCGGACTCCCCATCGCATACCTGTTCCGCCGATACCTCCCGAACACTTCACACAGGACGCGTGAGATTTCTCTCGGATCAATGGAGGTCAGAATGGGTCCGCCGCCACTCGCCGCGAAAGGCGCGACTTCGAACGCTTGTTGCTTACCTGCCGAGTTCAGCGAGGATGTCATTGAGCATGGCTTCACGGTTGAAGAGCACAAAGTATCGCCTGACCTGCTGCACAGGGATTGCCGGCCACCCGATAACCCTATATATTTAGGGTATGCAAGCCCTGACCGCACGCCAGCAGCAGATCCTCGATTTCATCCGCGAGCGCATTGACGGCGATGCGGTTTCGCCCAGCCTGGCCGAGATTGCCGAGGCGTTTGGCTTTGCCGATCCCAGTTCGGCCCAGCATTTCGTGGCGGCGCTGGTTGCCAAGGGTGCGCTGCTGCGCGAGCCGGGCAAGCGGCGCAACTTGCGGCTTGTTGATGCCGAGCATCGCGGT
>JAYUYW010000302.1:0-9518 GCA_043752325.1 Rhodanobacteraceae bacterium
GATTCAACCACTGACGCAGTCGCGTCCTACCAGTGGCGGACCATTATTCGCCACCGATGGCCGCTTCGCGTGATGCACTGGATCAACCTGTTGGCGATGCTGGCGATGATTGGCAGCGGCTTGCAGATCTACAACGCTCACCCGGCGCTGTATTGGGCCGAAGCCTCGCACTTCGACACGCCCATCTTCGCCACTGATTCCGTGCAGTCTTGGTGCTGACGCCGCTGATCGTGCTGACAGTCCTGTCGATGTCGCCGCAGATGGATACCGTGCTCGGCTGGTAGCGGGACTTCGTCGGCGGCCGACAGGCAGCACGCAGCATTCACTTCATGATGATGGCGCTGTCCGTCGCGTTCACCGCGATCCGCGTGCTGATGGTGTTCTATGTAGGGCCGATCAACGAGATGCGCTCGATGATCACCGGCCGCATGCGCATCCGCTATCCGCGTGGCAGTTCAGCCGAACCTGCTGCACCCATCGAATCCGCCGCATCGAGCGAGAAGAACAATCACGAGTAACGACCCACTATTCACCCGACGCCAAAAATTGCGCGGTGTTATTGCCGGCGCTGGTGCAGGCCTGCTGGTGGGATGCGACAGCCTTTCGCAGATCGTCATTGGAAGGAAACCTTGGTGAGACTGCGCGGCTTGGTGGCCGTTGCCTGCTCAAAGGATTTGAACTCAGAAGCATAGGAGATGGTCCGCCAAAGCTATTTCGGCGCGACTTCAAGTCAGCCGCTCCTGAAAAACTGCATCTGCGTGAATTCCAGTCTCACATGGCCCGCACTTCCTCGCGCGCCAGCGTATTCCCCGCGGATCCCAACGCGAAACTTGGTCCGTCTACAGTCTGTCGACGTCGCTACCAGGCGCGGCAATGGCGTGATCGCCTCCTCTCGAAGCCAGGTCAGTCCAGTGGCTCCCTGGGACGGATTGACTTCCGAAGAAGGATAACCGAACATGCGCGCGACGATATTTTCCCGCGCGTTGGTAAAAATTAAGTGCGATTCTCTTAAATATAATTGAGAGTAAAATCATTGCCGGAATAATATGCTTATTACTCGCTTTTCAAAATTTCATTTTTTGCATACGGAGATTCTCAATGTTAAATTCATTTTCACTTCTGAAATTCGTCGCGGTTGCTGTACTTTTTTTCCCAACGATCAACGTAAAAGCCGATACGCTTTTCTCTAACTGGGGGACATCAATTGTTGGCGGCAATCTCTATACTGCGGGCGGGCCGTGCAGCTTCGCGTCATGTTTCGCCATTGTCGATAATTTCAGGAACGATGAGAGCTGGACAGTAACCGGGGTAACGGTATACGTCGTGTCCGTTGCGTCAGTCGTGCAAGCTGGAGGCTGGCGCTATGCATTGTTCACCAGTGCAGGAGCTTCGATCATTCCACCGACTAACGCCGCCGTAGCTTTTACCGACCTTGGACCCTACACCGGCACACAATTCAATATTTATAGAGGTGTTATTTCTGGACTGAATTCGGTTATCGCTCCTGGACAGTACGAACTCCGGTTCACGAATACCCAAAGCCAAGCAGTCTTTCCGGCCTACGGATCGGTTCCATCTCTGCAAACGCTACCACCAGGGTTTGTACAGCTCACAGGGTCGAGCACGGTTGAATCGTTGCTGTCCACCAACCGGACGCAGAGGAGCGAAGAGTGGGCATTCGAAGTCTCGGGTACGACACCACGCTTGTTTGCCAATGGATTTGACAGCCCGTAGCATTCGCCGGATCGTTCTATGACGAGAGTCTGATTCAAGCACCCCGGTGGCGGCGCAAGACAATTGAAGGTGGCGTCATCCCTCAGTTCGTTACGTTGCGGGGAATGCTTCCGTGAATGGACTCCACGGTATGTTCCGATAAATTTTCTACGTGTAGCAACCTTCGACGAACGTCAGGCGAACGTTGGTCCACGGACAGGCCATCATCAATCCCCTACGCGCCTATGATCTCTGAGGCAGTGATGCCGTAAGTTATCGCTCATTTCAGGGCGGCTTTGATTGGAGGTCGACATGCCAAAGCCATTGCGGGTCAGCCCGACGGATTCATCTGCATCCAGGGATATTCAAGCGCCTCGCACAAAGGGTCGGCGCAGTTTCAATGTTGCTGCCAAGCAGCGCATTTTGCGTGCAGCGGACGCCTGTGCTCATGGTGAGCTGGGCGCGATGTTGCGCAAAGAAGGCGTCTACCATTCTCAGCTTGCCGTTTGGCGTCGACAGCTGGCCGACTCGGGCAGCGCGCATCAGCACAGCGGATTGAATGGCCACATTCCCGCCGATGTCTTCTACGGCCGGGCAGTGGCGACCACCGCGATCAAGCAAGCCGCTCTCGATGACGTCTATCGCCACCATCCCGAACGCTTCGTCAACGGCGCGCCCAGAGCTAAGGCACCACCGCAAGTCGTTTCGATCAACCCGCTGCCGGCATCCGTCATTAGCCTGCCAACCGCCCCACGCAACAACGAAATCCAGAAGGCCTCCGCGCAGGTCGACGCCGTACCCTCGACCTTACTCGCCGCTCAACCAACTGCCGCCAAGCCCCAACTATATGACGTGCCAAAAACTACACTGAACTATTGAATCGACTGTCTCAAAGCTATTGACGCGTTCCGGATGGTAGTCGCGATGCGTCCTTCGATGGCGATGGGCGCTATGTGTTCCGTTTTGATCTGGATCCGACCTTCAAAAAAGAAGTGGCATCCAGTGTGGTGATTGATGCGGCGGGAAACATCCTGGTTGCGGGAGTCGCCGAGAAGGGAGCCGGTAATTCATTGTCATTGGAGGAATCGTGTCTACATCACGGACTGATTCGAACTTTCTTGCGGCCCGCTTCATCATCGACACTATCTTCGATAGCGGTTTCGAATAACGTAGCTTTAGCCGCCGCGACCTGAAGTTGGGTCAGAAGACACGCTCCCCTGGCGACGACGCGCGAGCAGCCATTGCTGCACCTCGGCAAGACGCGCAAAGAGCGAGGCGGCAAGCAAGTCAGGCGATGGCCTGACCTTACATCACTGGTGCTTCGCCTAGCACCGATCCAGCGCGTTGCCGAATGCGTGACGGTCGCGTGCATTGAAATCAGCGGGGCCGCCGGTGTTGACGCCTGCCGGTTTAGTTCGTCGATCACGTTGCGCATCGACAGGCGCCAAGTGAGGAAGTAGGGGTTGTAATTCGCTACCTGTGTAGACTCGGGACGGTGGCCGAACCGAGCGTGGAGATTTGTGCGCCCGTTATACGGGGCCGCTGAAGCTGATCCCGCAATCTGTCCAAACGTGCCGCTGTTTGCTGTCACTCGATTCGCGAGGCCAATGAAACAACGCATTCGCTACCTTCGCACAGCCGACGGCCAAAGCCTGGCGTGGGCCGAGGCTGGGCGCGGCAGGTCGCTGGTGAAGGCGTCCACGAGGCTGACCCACCTTGAAGCTGCGTTGATGAACGCGCGTGGTGATGTCGACGTTCGACACCTTTTGCACCAGGTGCGCACGCCCACTCTGGTGCTTCATGCGGAACGCGATCAGATTACCCCGATGTCGGAGGGAAAACGTCTGGCGACTGAAATTCCCGGTGCGTCGTTCGTGGCGCTGGATTCATGTAATCACGTGCTGCTTCAGCATGAAACTGCATGGGCGCAATTCCAGCGTGCTTTACTGGAGTTCACTGGACAGACCGCGAGCGAAGACGATGGCCGCACGGACGTGTCGGCAGCCTTGACCCGTCGCGAGCGGCAGATATTCGAGCTGCTCTGCGGGGGTTCCAGCAATGCTGATGTCGCCAGCGCGCTGGGCATCTCGGAACAGACTACGCGTAACCATCTGTCGCATCTGTATGAAAAGCTCGGCGTGCACAGCCGAGCCGCTGCCATCCTTTTCGCCCACGCGCACAAGCTGCATCCGGAGCGCGACCCATAACGCGCCACCGCGTGCAAAGCATCTCGCAGGACGACCATCCGGACGGCTCTCGACCGACGATGGGCGACGAAATCGGGACATTTGTCCCGGTGTTCGATGTCCCGTAAACCGCAACCGGTACACGTGACCTATCGCGCGCGAGGCGGTTTGGATCGAACATGGACCGACTATCTGCCGTGCTGTGCAGCGCGCGCATCAAATGGAGACCATACATGTCCCGCCTGCTTGCATTGCTTTATGGAACGCTCTGTTACGTCATGTTCCTTGCTACCTTCCTGTACGCCATCGGATTCGTGGCTGGCCTTGGCGTGCCCAAGCATATCGACAACGGAGTGCAAGGGAGTTTCGCGTCGGCGTTGGCTGTGGACCTGGCCTTGCTCGGCTTGTTCGCGATCCAGCACAGCGGCATGGCCCGACCGGGCTTCAAGCGCTGGTGGACAAAAATCGTACCGGCGCCGATCGAACGCAGTACCTATGTATTGTTCTCCAGCTTGGCGCTGATCGCGTTGTTCTGGTGGTGGCGGCCGCTGGGGCCGATGGTGTGGAACGTCGAGCACGACATCGCGCGCGTCGGTCTGTACGCGCTGTCCGCGCTGGGCTGGTTGCTGGTGCTGACCGGCACGTTCCTGATCAGTCATTTTGACCTGTTCGGGCTCCAGCAGGTGTGGCAGTTCAACCGCGTGGCCGGTGATGCGGGTTCGTCACCTTTCGTGACCCGCGCGTTCTATCGCATCGTGCGACATCCGCTGATGCTGGGTTTCCTGATTGCCTTCTGGGCCACGCCGACGATGAGCCTGGGACATATGCTGTTCGCGCTAATGACAACTGGCTATATCGTGATTGCGGTGAAATATCTTGAAGAACGCGATCTGGTCGCCGAATACGGCGACGATTATCGTGACTATCAGGATCGCGTTCCGATGCTGCTGCCCCTGCCAAAACGGTCGAAAGCCCGGCTCAGAGTGCACGCTCCTTGAGCAAACGCTGAAAATCAGCCCAAGGGCTCGAGCGAGGCATGAATCCAGTCCGCCCATCGTCTGACAACTCAGCGCTTCAGTTTCGCGAGCCAACTATCCAGCGCGTTGCCGAATGCCTGCCGGTCGCGAGCGTGAAAAGTGGCGGGTCCGCCGGTATTGACGCCGGCGCCGCGTAGTTCGTCCATGAAGTTTCGCAACGACAGGCGCTGCGCGATGGAGTCGACGGTGTATAGCTCGCCGCGTGGGTTCAAGGCGACGGCACCTTTTTCCACGACCAGTGACGCCAGCGGAATGTCGGCAGTGATGACGAGGTCGCCGGGTTCGCAACGGCTGACGATCTCACTGTCGGCTACATCCAATCCGCCAGGCACCTGCACGCTGCTGATGTATCTGGATGAGGGCGTGCGCATCCACTGATTCGCGACCAGCGTCACCTGCACCTGCGCTCGGTTGGCAGCGCGGAACAGGATGTCCTTGATCACGATGGGGCAAGCGTCGGCGTCAACCCAGATGGTCATGCTGTCAATAATCCATGGTGTCGACGGGGATGCTTGCGATCACAAGATTATCCTCGGCATCGATTCGCAGATCGATCCCGTGGCGCTCGCACAGTCGGCGCACGATCGACAGACCCAGCCCAAAGCCCGCGCTGGACTCGCCCTTGACGTAGGGCTCGAAGTCGTTGAATCGCACGGCGCTGCCGGGGTTGGAGATACGTAGCCGTCCCGCGCGGACTTCCATTCGCACCTCACCGGCAACGGTATGCGCGAATGCATTGCCAACCAGGTTGGACAGAAGAATATGCAGCACCGGTGCAGCAACCGTGACGCGTGCATCCGACCGAATCCGCAGAACCACGTCGACCGATTTTCCTTCCAGCTGTGGTGCCTGCTCAACGATCACTCGTTCCACGATTGGCAGCAACGCGACTTCGCGCGAAGCCTCCTGCGCTTGCTGCTCGCGCGACAGCGCAAGCAGGCTGGCGACGGTCTGCTCCAGTTGCCGCGAGGACTGGCGAGCGTGTTCCAGTTGTTGCCGACCTGCGACGCTCAATCCGGGTTCCGCCGCCAGTTGCTCGCAAGCGCCCCGGATTACTGCCAGTGGTGTTCGGAGTTCATGGCTGGCATCACGCGAGAACTCGCGCTCGCGTTCGGTGAAGGTATGGATTCGCTCAATGAGCTGCTCCAGCGCGCGTGCCAGCAGGCCGGTCTCGTCGTCGGGAAAGCGATCCGCGAATGCGGCTGGGAAGCGTGCCGGATTTGTGTCGTCGACCAGCGCCGCCAGCCGCGAAAGCGGTGCGGTGGTTCGTCTGGCCAGCCAAAATCCGAGTAAAAGCGCGATCACCATCATGAGCATGCCCGACCACGCCAGCACCTGTAGCAACAGACTTCGCATTGGCCTGACGATGAGCTGTTTGCTGACTTCGGCAACCAGCCAGACACGTGGGTTGGAAGCATCACGCAGCAATGGCCGCAGGTGGTAGTGACGACCGTTCGATCCAGCGACTTCCCGCCGCGACGGTTCCGCGCGAAGGATGGTCTCGATCTCGTCTGGAAGGGCCGATGCGCCTACGACGACTGTCACGAATGGCTCGCGCGGTTCAGCCCATTGGCCAATGGCAGCGTGGTGACGCAACTGCGCAGCCGCCTCACGCTCGAGCAGGGCATTGAAGAACTGGTCTTCCACCGCATAGGAAAAGACCACTACGTAAAGACCAAAAACACTCGCCACCACGATGGCGAATCCAGCGAAGGCCAGCATAAGTCGGTTGCGCAGACGACGCCTCGGCTGGCTCACGCGAGTGCATCCAGCCGGAAGCCCACGCCATGTACGGTTTTCAGCATCGGCAGGTCGGAAGGCTTGTCGAGTTCCTGGCGCAGCAGATACATGTGGGAACGCAGCGGGTCGGAGGCAGGCACCTCGTCACCCCACAAGCGCTGGATCAGCTCGCTGCGAGTCAGTGTGCGTGGCCAGGCTTCGGCCAGGGAGAGCAGGATTCGCTGGCTTGTCTGGTGCAGTTCCAGCACGCGGCCGTCTCGTCGCGCTTCGCCGGTACGGCGGTCGATCTGCAATTGTCCGACCCGGATCACATGCTTCTCGCCAACACGGTGGCGCTGCGCCAGCGCGATGCAGCGCGCGACGAGTTCCTCACTGGCAAAGGGCTTCACCAGATAGTCATCAGCACCAACATCGAACCCTTTCAGCTTGTCGTCAAGGGTGTCGCGAGCCGTGAGCATCAGAACCGGGATGTGGCGATCAGCTTCGGCACGTAGTCGCTGGCACACCTGCAATCCGTCGAGGCCCGGTAGATTCAGGTCGAGAACGACCACGTCGGGCGGCTGCGCCAGCGCGAGTTGCAACCCGGTGCGACCATCGCCGGCGAAGTCTGCCGAGTGGCCGCAAGCCTCGAGCGTCAACGCCATCTGGCTGCGCAGGGCGTGGTTGTCCTCGATCACCAGAATGCGCAGTCGGTACGACTTCATCGTCAGTTGTCGAGTTGGTCCAGAAGGGCTTTTGCTTCGGGCATGTCGGGCGTCTTCGCGAGCAGGACTTGCAGCATATCGCGTGCCTTGGCGGTATCGCCCAGGCGAGAGTGGCCTTCGGCGATGCCGACTGCCAACTGCGGCCGGTCCATGTGCGGCGCGGCAAGCTCCATGATGGCAACCGCGTCGCGAATTTCGTCTGGCGAAGTCGCGGCCTTGAGCTGGTAGTAGCCGAGCAAGCCGATAAGGTCGACGTGGTAACGCACCTTGTTGGCCTTGAGCTCGGTCGATGCGGCGTTGCCATCGCCAGACAGGAACTGCGCCACCAGATCCATGGTGACTTCGTCGCGCCACCGTTCGCGCGCGACGGGCGTGCGCCCCAAGGCGCGGACCATGGCTTCCGCGACGGCGGTGGTGGAGTAGGGATTTTGTCCGGTAATCAAGCGCCCGTCGACGACCAGCTTCGGCATCATCAGCACTGCTTCCTGCTAGTCTGCTCCGCGCGCTCGCAGGGCGTCTTCGAGCAACCACGGAAATTCCTTCGCCCACTTCTTGCCGAACACAGTCTCTTCTTCATTGCTGAAGCCAGTGAGGGATTTGCCGGCGACCAGCAGCGAGCCGTCGCGCAGTTTCACGTCGGCCAGCGCAGCGGGGCCATGACAGACGGCCGCGACGATTCCGCCGTTGTCGTAGATATTTGCGAGCAGTTGGCGCAGGGCATTGTCCTTCGGCAAGTCGAACATCGCGCCCTTGCCGCCGACCACGTAAACGGCGGCGTAGTCTTCCGCGCGCAGAGCTCGTGTAGCGCGAGTGTCTGCGAGTGCACGCATGGCGTCGCCATCCGCCAGAAACTGGGCATTGAACGGATCTTCCGCGTTGTGGCGATCCGCCTCGACAGCGCCGCCCTGCGGGCTGGCAACGTCCACCTTGAAACCGTTGGCGCGGAAGATCAGCCAGGCCTGCGACAGCTCGTCGAATTCGAAGCCGGGGCGTGTCTTGCCCTGATCACGTCCTTCGCCGCTTACAACAATCAGGACGGTGTCGCGTTCCGATGCAATCCCAGGCGACATCACGGCAGCGAAGGGTATGCAAAACATCGCGCAGCGAGTATGGAACTTGAGCTTGAGCATGGCAGCACCTCGTGTAGGAGCAGTGGCCAGCTTGGCGGTGAGTTGTGAATCAGATTTCAAATGGGATGAAATTAGCTATCGCGCTGCGTGTCGATCAAAATAGAATCCGCCAATGGGCATAGAACTCTTGGCGACGCTTGCCGTGCTGGCCGGTGCCCTAATCCTTTTCGTTACCGAGAAACTTCCGGTGGACGCTGGCGCGCTGCTGGTGCGGTCCCACTTGCCCGTGTTCGGCGTCCTAACGCCAAAGCCGGCGCTGTCGGGCTCAAGTGCCCCCCGTTGATCGAGTCAGCAATGTTCGCGTTGAGTGCGATGCTTCAAACCAGCAGCGCTGCGTTTGCTGGCAACTGTCGGGGCATGTAAACGCACTCAATTGCCCAGTGCCAACACATCCCCCAGCAAGGCCTGCGCAGTTACCTCCGGGCCTGCGCCAGGGCCCTGAATGACCAACGGCTGGGTGTTGTAGCGGGTGGTGCTGAGGGCAAATTGATTGTCGGTGCCGCATAGGCGCGCGGCCGGGTGCGTGGTTGGCACGTCGACAAGCCCAACTCGGGCATGACCATGCTGATCGAGCTGTGCCAGGAAGCGCAGCACGTGGCCGCGACCGAGGGCCTCGGCATAGCGCGCGGCAACGGGTGCGTCTAGTTCATCCATTCGTGCCAGGAACGACGCGCTTTTGATGTCGCGCAAGGGTGGCGGGACCAGGCTGTCCAACAGGACGTCCTCAACGCTGATCGAGAACCCGGCATGTCGAGCGATGATCAGCAACTTGCGCGCCACGTCTTCGCCTGACAGGTCCGAGCGCGGGTCGGGTTCGGTGTAGCCAAGCTCGCGGGACTCGCGCAACAGAGCCGAGAACGGGCGGCTGCCGTCGTAGTGATTGAACAGCCACGACAGCGAGCCGCTGAAGACGCCGTCCAGCGTAAGCAGCTCGTCACCACAAAGGCGCAGTCGTCGCAGGGTGGACAACACTGGAAGGCCGGCACCGACCGTGGCAGAGTCGCCATA
>JAYUYW010000303.1:0-3819 GCA_043752325.1 Rhodanobacteraceae bacterium
TACGGCTCGCAACGCCTGCCGGGCAAGCCGTTGTTGCCGATCGCCGGCGTGCCGATGGTGGTCCACGTCGCGCGGCGTGCGCTGGCGGCAGGTGCCGAAGAAGTAGTTGTTGCAACCGACGATGAGCGCATCGCAATCGCACTTGGTGGCAGCGGTGTTGGCGTGGTCATGACGCGCGCCGATCACGCATCCGGTAGCGACCGACTTGCTGAATGTGCAGCGATTCGCGGCTGGTCGGCAGATACCATCGTCGTCAATCTGCAAGGTGACGAACCACTTGCGCCCGCTAGCGGCATACGCGCCGTTGCAGCCACGTTGGCGAATGGCGACGCACCGATGGCGACGCTCGCTGTGCCGTTGCAAGACTGTGCAGAGCTATTCGATCCGAACGTGGTGAAGCTGGTTCGTGATGGTCGTGGCAACGCGCTTTACTTCAGCCGCGCACCGATGCCTTGGCCGCGCGATGCGTTCATGACCGGTCGCGAGCAGTTGCCCGACAACGTGCCATTCCTGCGTCACATCGGGATCTACGCGTATCGCGCGGGGTTCCTCGCCCAACTCGCGAAGCTGCCACGCACGGCTCTGGAAACGGTGGAATCGCTGGAGCAGTTGCGTGCGCTTGAACATGGCTATTCGATAGCGGTCGGCATCGCACCCGAAGCCTTTCCCGGAGGTGTCGATACGTTCGCTGATCTTGCCCGTGTTGAAGCGTGGCTTGAGGGTCATCCAACCTGACCGCGCAACCCTACGCCGTCGTCATCCTCGCGAAAGCGGGGACCCATTTTGATCTTGCTGTTTTCTTGATGACTTGTTGAAGATCAAAATGGGTCGCCGCTTTCGCGAGGACGACGACGTTCCGACGGGCACTGCCATCACCCCACCTCAATCTCCGCAAACGCATCACGTGTCAGGTTTTCCGGTTCCACGCCCCTGCACACCACGTCGTCCTCAATGCGCACGCCACCGTATTTGCGGAAACTGTCGACCAGGTCCCAATCCACATCGCGGCCTTCCGGTTTGGCTTTCAGTTCGGCCAGCAGCATGTCGATGAAGTAGATGCCGGGCTCGATGGTGCAGACCATGCCGGCTTCAAGCTTGCGCGTGAATCGCAAGTACGGATGACCGGGCGGGCGCGGGACGGTGTCGCCACGATCATTGGCATGGAAGCCAGCGACATCGTGCACCTGGATGCCAATCGGGTGGCCAAGGCCATGCGGGAAAAACACCGACGACACGCCGCTGTCGACGGCTTGCTCGGCCGACATCGTGATGAATCCGAAATCGTTGAGGATGCCAGCCAGCACGTGATGCGCATGAACATGCAGGTCGCCGTAGTCCTGGCCCGGCTTGACCATCGCGCAGAACTCGAGCTGCGCGTCATCGACGGCGCCGATCAGCTCCTTGAATTCGTCGGCGTAAGCGGCTGCATGGCTGCGAGTGATGTCGCTGGCGTAGCCCTGCCAGCTTGCGCCGGCATCGATCAGGAACGAATGACTTTGCTCGGGCGCTTGCGTTTTCAGTTCCGTGTAATGCAACACCGCGCCATGCTCGTTCAAGCAGATGATGTTCCCGTACGGCAATTGGTTGTCTGTCTGGCCGACGGCACGCAGGTAATCCATGTGAATGCCGAATTCGGACTTGCCGTCACGGAACGCGCGCTCTGCTGCAACATGCCCGCGCGCACCCAGTCGACTGGCGACGCGCATCAAGCTCAGCTCGTAAGGCGTTTTATAGCTGCGCTGGTAATGAAGGTATTCGATCACCGCCGAAGGATTATTCGGCACCACCCCATCCAGCCCCCACGCCGCTTCACCAATGATCGCGCAGCGCGCGGTGTCCTTGGGCAGCAACGCCTGCGCTTCGTCGGCCTTGCGAATCACGTTGATGTCGAAGTGGTCCACCCAGTAGCCCGATGGCGCATCCGGCACCACATGCCAGTAATCGTGCGGTTGCAGGAAGATCAGCTTCGGCTTTTCGCCGGGCGTGATCACCAGCCACGAGCCCGGCGCGCGCGTCACTGGCACCCAGTGCTTGAAATGCGGGTTGACGAAGTACGGATAGTCGCGGTCGTCAAGAAACTGGTAGCCGGGTTGACCGGACGGGATTACCAGCCGATCAAAGCCGCCGCGCTCAAGCGCTGCCGCCGTGCGTTCGGTCAGCGTCAACACATGCGCCGCGTAGATGGGTGCCAAGTCGGGTTGGACAGTGCTCATGGCTCACTCCGGTGGGGAAATCGCATTGTGCCGCCTCGGCAACTGTGGGTGAAAGGCAGACTCACGGCTCACCGCCGTCTCGACGCCGCAAGCGCTTGTCAGGATCAGGATGGGGAAAGCATTCCGTTGCGCCATATTGCCGCAAGTCTCCGCAGGCCTTACACTTTCTCCACATTCCGCGTAGGGTTAACACCATGTCAATGCTTCGTCCTGCTTTTACCGTACTCGCCCTGGCCATCGGTGCCGTGGTTTCCGGCAACGTTTCGGCGCAGATTTACAACAATGGCCCGCTTAGTACCGGTCCGACCAGCAACAGCGGTGTAGCCGCGCCTGACGGCACCACGTGGAGCGAATTGCAGAACAACGTCGGTAACACCACAGAGTCGAACACCAATGGGGGCTTCTCCGGCAACGCACCATCCTTTCGCCTTGCCGACGATTTCGTCGTACCGGCGGGTCAGAACTGGACCATCAACGCGATCGAAACGTTTGCTTACAAAACGGGTGCGGCGGCTGCCCCATCGCCCTTTGTGACGTCCACGCTGCGAATCTGGAGCGGACGTCCCGGCGACGTTGGCAGCACCATCCGGTGTGGCGACACGACGACGAATGTCTTGGCCAGCTCCACCTTCGCGCTGATGTTTCGCCTGTTCAACTCAGCGGTTCCTGCGCCGGGCAGTGCGGTGGGTACAACCCGAAGGATCTGGCGCAATCGCCTGACCGTTCCGGCGGCGTGTGCGGGGGCCATGTTCTTTACGCCAGGTACGTATTGGATCGACTACGACACGACCGATTCCACGGCCGGCGCTCACTTCTACCCACTCGTGACCATTCCTGGCAGCCGTACCCCGCCAGGCATTGCGAATGCGCGCCAATCAAATGCTGGCGTGTGGGGCGATGTCATTGACATTGGCCTCCCTACTACCGCACCGGACATCGCCCAGTCGTTGCCGTTCCTTCTTTTTGGAACCGTGCCGGTATCGTTGCAGTCATTCTCGGTCGACTGATCGTTTTGCAGGCTTAAAACAAAAAGGCGCTCCGGCAACGGGGCGCCTTTTTTCTTGTCTTCAGATTTTGCGTTGGCGTTTCGACTGACCGCATCGCGGCGCAACAATGCGCCGTCAATCGAATCCGTTGGCAAAAATCAGGTTCGTGTTGGCGCGAAATGCGGCAACGACCGGCGCGGTGGAATTGCCGGTGCGATGGTTATCGGCGACATCGACGATGCCGCTGGGTATACCGAGGTAGGCCACATTCGGGTTGGAAAAATACTGGCGGCGCGTGCAACCGGACGGGCATGCGGTCGAATACGCCATCACGGTGCGATAGCTGCCATTGACGACGTGCCCGAACGACCAGGGATACGAGGCACTCGCCGGCGACGTGCCATTCGGCGGATCGTGTTCCATGCCCATGTTGTGGCCGTGCTCATGCGCGTAGGAAAGGTTACCCACCGCGCAACTCGATGCCGTCACCTGGAAACCACTCGGCGCAAAGCCGGCACCCACGCTGCGCATCACGTAGCCGATACCGCAGGAACCCAGCCCATCCTGCACCAGCATCGAAACCAGGTCCGCTCCGTACTGGGTGCGCTGCGCGGCAACCT
>JAYUYW010000304.1:0-3812 GCA_043752325.1 Rhodanobacteraceae bacterium
GACCTTGGTTTGCTGATCCGAGCGATGGCCGAGATCGACGGTGTTGGTCGGATTCGCTTCACTACCTCACACCCGATGGAATTTTCCGATTCGCTGATCGATGCCTATGCCAGCGTGCCGGAACTCGCGAACTACCTGCATTTGCCGGTGCAGTCGGGTTCGGATCGCATTCTTGCGGCGATGAAGCGTGGCTACACGGCGCTGGAGTTCAAGCAACGTATTCGCAAACTGCGCGCGGTGCGGCCAGACATCACCGTGGCATCGGATTTCATCGTCGGCTTTCCCGGCGAGACCGATGCGGATTTCGACAAGACGATGAAACTGATCAACGATGTCGGTTTCGATCACAGCTACTCATTCATCTACTCCGCTCGCCCAGGTACACCGGCGGCGGCGCTCGCCGATGACACGCCACTAGAAGTAAAAAAGCTGCGCTTGCAGCGCTTGCAGGATGCAATCAATGCGAATGCGACGGCGATTGCCCAATCAATGATGGGCAGCGTGCAGAGCGTGTTGGTGGAAGGGCCAAGCACACGCGATGCAAACGAGTTGTCAGGTCGCACCGAGAACATGCGCAAGTTGAATTTTGCCGGACCGATGCGACTGGTTGGTCAGTTCGTCGACGTACGAGTGACCGAGGTGATGGCCAATTCGCTGCGCGGACGGATTGTCACGGACGAGACGGTTGCTGCGTAAAAGCCCTACCCCACACTCCGCGCCGTGTTAATCACACTAACGCGATCAAAGCGCGCGGTGGAACCGCCATGCGACACCGCCGAGACCTGTCCCGGTTGGCCCTTGCCATCGAAAAACGAGCCGTTGAGGCGGTAGTCGGATTTGTCGCAGACCGCGCTGCACGCGTTCCAGAATTCCGGCGTGCGGATCTGGTAGGCGACGTCTTCGATCATCTCACCGACCTTGCCGTCCTTGATTTCGAAGAACAACTGACCGCCGAACTGCGCGTTGTAGCGCTGCTGGTCGATCGAGTACGAACCGCGACCGAGAATGTAGATGCCTTCCTTCACGTCGGCAACCATCTGTGCCGGTGTCAGCGCTTTCTTCCCGGGTTCCAACGACACATTGGCCATACGCTGGAACTGGACGCTCGACCATGAATCGGCGTAGCAGCAGCCCTGCGAGGCCTTCTCGTCAATGATGTGAACCTGATCGCGGGTGGCCTGATAGTTGACCAGGATGCCGTCCTTGATCAGGTCCCAGCGCTTGGTCTTGACGCCTTCATCGTCGTAGCCGACATAGCCCAGTGAATTGGGCTGGATCTTGTCGGCAAACAGGGTCACGTCAGGGCTGCCGTACTTGTAATCACCACTCTTGAGCTTGTCCATCGTCGCGAAACTGGTGCCTGCAAAGTTGGCCTCATAACCAAGCACACGATCCAGCTCCAGCGGATGGCCGACGGACTCGTGGATGGTCAGCCACAGGTGGGTTGGGTCGAGTACCAGGTCGAACTTGCCGGGCTTGACGCTTCGCGCCTTCAGTTTCTGTTGCGCCTGCTCTGCGCCGAGGCGCGCGTCTTCGACGATGTCGTAAGAGTTCTTGTATACCACCGCGCCACCGGGCAGCTCGATACGGTCTTCCTTTTTCGGGTCCATGTACTCGTAGCCCATGCCCATCGGCGCAGACATGCCGTCACGACTGCGGAACTTGCCGCTGGCCTTGTCGATGGCGGTGACGCTCATGGGCGCCCAGATGCGATGTACGTCCTGGTCGATGTAGGAGCCATCGCTCGACGCGAAGTATTTCTGCTCGTTGACCTGGAACAGCGTCGAGTTGACGAAGTTGGCACCGGCCTTCATCGCGGCCGCATTTGCAGCGAGCAGCAGTTCGACCTTCTCCTTGATTGGCACTTCCATCGCGTTGCGTTTGATCGCCGTCGCCCAGCTCACTTCACCGACACCTTTCACCGGTGCGAGTTGAACTGGCTCGGTGGTCAACTTGGAATTGGCCTTCGCGATCTGCACGGCCTGCTTGGTGGCCTTGGCAACGCCGTCGGGGGAGAGGTCGCTGGTTGCTGCGAAGCCCCAGGTTCCACCTGCAATCACGCGGATGCCGACGCCGGTCGATTCGGTGTTGACCACGTTCTGCACCTTGTTTTCGCGGGTCACCACGAACTGGCGCAGGTATTTACCAATGCGAACATCGCAATAGGTCGCACCGTCGGCCTTCGCCACCGTCAGGGCGGTGTCGGCAAGACGCTTCTTCATACCGACGTCGAGTTTGTCGGTCAGCGACTCGGCGGCGATCACATTACCGAAAGAGGGCAGCAGCAGCGCGGCTAAACTGACGCTGCCGCTGTATTTCAGGAAATCACGGCGATCCATAGTTACAACTCCACGGAGGGCCCTCGCGGTTCGAGGGCGACGCCAGAGTGTGCAGGTTCCGCACGGAGTCGTCATGTGACACAAGGCAGGGGGTTAGCCTGCCTTGCGGGGGTTTACAGCGGTTGACCACAGCGGAAATCCGCCACTTGACGCTTACATGGCTTGGTCGCGACCGCGCCAGACGTTGTACTCAGCTTGGGAAATCCTGTCGTCGCTATCGGTGTCGATGTCCTTGAACGCGCGCAGCATGCCGGGAAACACGGTCACTTCCTGTCGATCAAGATAGCCATCCTTGTTCTTGTCATCATCCGACCAGGTCTTGCCGCCCGGCATGGCCATGCCTTCATCGGCAGTCGGTGCTGGTATGGCGGTCAGTTCCTGGCCACGCCAAAGACGGTATTCATCCTGCGAAATCCTGTCATCGCCACCGGTATCGATGTCCTTGAACGCGCGCAGCATGCCGGGGAAGTTGGTGACTTCTTTGCGATCCAGATAACCATCCTTGTTCTTGTCATCCTCGGACCAGGTTTCGCTGGCACTGAGCGGCTTGTTCTGCGCGACCACGTCGGTGTCCTGCGATACCGCGTTCTCGGCACCCAACGCGGCCACGAAAACAGCCAACGCGCAAAGCGGCATCATCATCTTGGTGTTCATCGGTCTCTCCAGTTGTTGGGGGTAATCCGAAGCCGCGTGACGCCGCGGAACCCGGAAGTGCCGCCACCCTAAACAGCGCGATCAAACCGGGACGTGAACCAATCTGCCATTCCTGAGTGGTCGTTCAGCCCCGCTCCGCGTAGCCGGCAGAACGCAGCACCAAGGCGTGCAAACCGGAACAACCACCATCCCGCATGAGTCCTACGCAACAACGCCGCGGTTTCCTACTGCGGTTGGCCGATCGGGTGGGCATGCTGTCGTCATGACCACCGCTCGCAGCCAGCTCGTCGACGCCAACGCGCCTGGGTACTATCACTGCATCTCGCGCTGCGTGCGTCGCGCGTGGCTCTGCGGGCTCGGTCAACTCACCGGCCAGTCATTCGAGCACAGGCGAGACTGGATCGAAGAGCGCTTGCTGGAGCTTGCCGAGATATTCGCCGTCAGCCTTTACGCGTACGCGGTGGTGAGCAACCACGTCCATATTGTCTTGCGTGTTGACCCCGCCGCAGCCAGAGAACTGACCGACGACGCGGTCGCCGCACGCTGGGTTCGACTGTTCCCCGTGCAGGATCACGGACTGCACGTTGCCGACGCGTGCCAACGCAAGCAACAAGCGCTGCTCGGCAATTCAGAACGCATCCAGCAATGTCGCCAGCGGCTGGGCAGCCTCTCCTGGTTCATGCGCTGGCTGATTGAGCCGATTGCGCGCCGCGCTGATCGCGAAGACGCATGTACCGGACGATTCTGGGGAGGTCGCTATCGGTGTCAGGCGTTGCTCGACGAGGCGGCGCTGCTGGCCTGCATGAGTTATGTCGATCT
>JAYUYW010000305.1:0-3802 GCA_043752325.1 Rhodanobacteraceae bacterium
GTCGCCAACAAGCGCTTCCACCACCAATACCTGCCTGATGTAGTTTCTGCCGAAAGTGGCGCGCTGACGCCGGATCAAGTGACAGGCCTTACTGCAATGGGCCATACGGTTAAGGATCAGCAGAAACCATGGGGTTTCATGAACATGGTCAGTTGGGACAAGGCCAGCAATACGCTGCACGCCGCGTCCGATCCGCGCTGGCCGGACGGCAGCGGCAAGGTCAAATAGCGGCTCTCAAGCGGAGTTCACGGCGTTAAACAGCCGGCGCGTTATCCTTGGCAGTGGGTCGTGCGTGCGGCCAACCAGATGGAGTCGCGGCAATCGTGAAACTATGGTCACTACTCGGCAATTCGCAGCGCCTCGATGGCGGCGCGATGTTTGGCAATGCGCCGAAAGCCGTCTGGCAGAAGTGGATTGGAGCCGACGAGTCCAACGGCATTCCGCTCGCCTGTCGCTGCCTGCTCGCGAGCGGGCTCGACGGCAGGAACGTGTTGTTCGAAACCGGCATCGGTGCGTTCTTCGAGCCGAAGCTGCGTGAACGTTTCGGCGTGGTCGAGCCGAGTCACGTGTTGCTGGATTCACTCGAAGCGGCTGGTTTCAGCCACGAAGACATCGACGTTGTCGTTCTGTCGCACCTGCATTTCGATCATGCGGGTGGCCTGCTGGCGTCTTGGCGGGCCGACCAGCCGCTCCGCCTGCTATTTCCCAACGCAACGTTCGTGGTTGGCGCGGAACACTGGAAGCGCGCGCTTGATCCACACCCCCGAGACCGTGCCTCGTTTATTGCCGAGCTGCCGCAATTACTTCTCGACAGTGGCCGGCTGGAACTGGTCGCTGGCGACTTCAGCAAGACGCTTGGCGTCGCTGTGCGCTTCCATCATTCGGACGGCCATACGCCAGGACTGATGCTTCCCGAAATTGTTGCCGACCGTGACGGCGTCGTCTTCTGCGCCGACCTGATCCCCGGCAGGCCGTGGGTACATGTGCCGATTACAATGGGTTACGACCGCTATCCGGAATTGCTGATCGACGAAAAGCAAGCCTTCCTCGCCGACAAGCTGGAACGCGGCGTCAGACTTTTCTTTACCCACGACACCGGCTGCGCCATGGCCAGTTTGCGTCGTGACGACAAGGGCCGCTATTCGACTTGCGATGAGCAAGCCGAACTGGTCGCCCTGCCCCTTGCTGCCTGAAAGTCCACTCACGAGAGATACCCCCATGCAACTTCAAAAAATCCTGTTCTCCGCGCTGTTAGTCGCTGGTTCGGCCATCGCGCACGAAGAGAAAGAAAAGTCCCTGCCTAACGTGCCGGTGATGACCACCGCCGACGGCAAGGTCTACGGCGTGCGCTGGCCGAGCGATGCCGAGGCACCCATGAGCATTGCGGATGCCGCTGGCAACGTCGAATCATTGAAGGGCAAGCCGCAGGCCTACAGCGGCCGCATCACCGAGGTCTGTCAGGACATGGGCTGTTGGATGGTGCTGGCCGGCGATGAAGGGAAGTTCGCGCGCGTCACCATGCACGACCACAGCTTTGGCATTCCGAAGGAATCGACAGGAGAAGCACTTGTGTACGGCACGCTGACGGAAAAAGCGGTCAGCAAGAAGGAGGCAGATCACCTCGTCGCCGATGGTGGAAAAGCACCGGCGAACCGCGAGCTGCAGATCGATGCGACCTCGGTTCTGATCCATAACGAAAGCTGATTCGCCAATGTCGCGCAACGCATTCCTTGGCCTACTCGCGGTCGCTGCGCTGATCCTCATCGGCGTGCTGCTGGCGCGCCAGCAAGCTGCCATGCCAGATTCCAGCGATGGGTCGGCCATCGCGGTCGATCGATTCGACCCGGCCAACGAAGGCCGCCTGGTCAGCATCCAAGGCACGCTGGTCGTCAGCGATCCGCCGCGCGATGCGCAACTGGGTTTGGTCGCCGATGGCCAGGCCGTGTTGTTGCGCGATGTCGAGATGTACCAGTGGCAGGAAATCTGCGAAGTCGGTGCCTGTCGTTACGAAGGCATCTGGGCCTCGCAGCGCATCGACAGCACACCGTTCCAGACCCACACCGGCCATGCCAATCCAGATTTCCCGTTCGCCAGTGAGAGCCTGATCGGCGATGGCTTGCGCGTGGCTGATCTCGACGTTGCGCCCGGTCTGGTCGTCGCGGCAGTGGAGCCTGTCGACTATTCCATCGAAGCCGGGCGCTTGCCACCCAACCTCGCTGCCACGTTCGAAGCGCGCGATGGCAACCTCTACACCGGCGTCCCCGACGATCCCAAGATTGGCGACCTGCGAATCCACTACCGCTCGATCCCTGCCGGCGCGATCAACCTGACCGCGATCCAGCACGGCACCCGCCTGGAACCACCACCGAAAAAGGAACACTGATGCGCATCACCGGGTTATACGCGGCCCTTGCGGCACTGCTGGTTATCGTCCTTGTCTTCCGCGTCGTATTGCGGCGGCGGTCCGCCAAGATCGGCATTGGCGACGGTGGCGATCACGATCTGAGCCGTCGCGTGCGTGCTCACGCAAACGCCACCGAAACTTTGCCGATCGGAGTGCTGCTGCTGTTGCTGGTCGAACTCAATCAGACCCAGCCGCTGGTTGTACACCTGTTCGGCATTACCTTGATCGTCGGCCGGTTGCTGCACGCATGGGGACTGACTCGCCATGCCGGCACCAGTCCGGGTCGCCTGATTGGCATGATGCTGACCTTGCTGGCAATGCTTGGAATGGCGTTGCTGCTGCTCTGGCAATTCGTACTCGCGACAACGATTTAGACGGCGCTTTCAGATCGGCTTGCCGTCGAGCAAGTCGGCGGCATCCAACGTGTTTTCCATCAGCGTGGCAACGGTCATCGGGCCGACGCCACCGGGAACCGGCGTGATCCACGACGCGCGTTCCGCAGCAGGCGCGAATTCGACATCGCCAACCAGGCGACCATCGTCGAGCCGATTGATGCCGACATCAATCACCACCGCACCGGGTTTGATCCAGTCGCCTTTGACCAGTCCCGGCTGGCCGGCGGCAATAACGAGAATGTCGGCTTCACGCACGAACCATTCGAGGTCACCTGTGAAGCGATGGCAAGCCGTCGTCGTGCAGCCGGCGAGCAACAATTCCAGCAGCAGCGGCCGGCCGACGTGATTGGACACACCGACGACAACGGCGTGCTGTCCGCGCACCGGGCGATCCGTATGGGCAAGCAACGTCATCACGCCCTTTGGCGTACATGGGCGCAAGCCACGCTGGCGCAGCACCAGACGACCTACGTTTGCCGCGTGGAAGCCATCGACATCCTTGCGCGGGTCTATGTGATCGATCAGAGCATTTGCATCGATGTGTGGCGGCAGCGGTAACTGAACCAGAATCCCGTGCACATCGGGGTCCGCATTGAGCTGGTCGACCAGTGCGAACAGCTCGACCTCGGATGTCGATGCAGGCCGGTCGAAATCAAGCGACCGAAAGCCAACCCGCTCGCAGGCGCGACGCTTGTTGCGAACGTACACTGCCGACGCCGCGTCATCGCCAACCAGCACAACCGCTAGAGTCGGTCGCGCGCCACCTTCGGCAATGCGTGCTTGCACGCGCACGGCGATGCCGTCGAGCAGTTGTTCAGCGATACGCTTGCCATCGAGTAATCTGGCGCTCATGCAATCCCTAGACCGGCAAACCGCGAATTATCCGCTTCGCCGACCCCGGCCTCAAACTTGGGATGCTTTGATCAACACCGTGGAGGAACAATGACCGACACCACAGCCCTCGAAGCCGCCGCCTTCCGCCGCCTGCTGGCGCACCTGGACC
>JAYUYW010000306.1:0-9475 GCA_043752325.1 Rhodanobacteraceae bacterium
ATGACGTACTTAACAAGTGTTAAACCGTGCGGACGCTATACTCGATGCGTGCCAACACAAAACTGGATGCCCTCGTGACCAAGAATGTAGTCCGATCGCTTGCGATCGCAGCCCTCGCGTGTTTCGGGGCCTCCGTACAGGCTCAAACTGTGCTGCAATTGAGCTACCCGTCGAATGGACCTGGTAGCGTGCCATGTTTGTATACCACCAACGGTGCCGGCATTTCTGCTGACCCTCAGACGGGTAATTTGCTCGCTGCGGGCGATTTCACCACGGGCTGCCCTCAGACGGGACCCACGTTGCCATTGCCCGTAATCGTCCCGGGTCCTGTCAACTGGCAACTGCCAAATCCTTGGGCCGTCGCCCAAGTTACCGCGGTGCAATGGGCGGCAGTGAATGCCGAGTCGTGCACATACGGTGGTTCCTTTGCGACCGGTTGGCCATCCGGTCAACAGGCGTGCTCATCGGCCAACACGTGCCAAACGCTACATGACGTTTCCCTGTCTCCGCCCTCATCCGGGCAGTATCAATTTTCATTGACCTGTAGCAACGCAAGTGGAAGCGTGACTTCGACGTCGGCATTCCGATCTGTCTCAGCCAACCCGCCTGTCATTACTCAGGGCCCATCTGGCTGGAACGTGACACCTTGGACCGCTGGTCAAACGAAGACGGTGCAGTGGTCGGCCAACAACGCGGACAACTGTAATTTCACTGCTAACACACTTCCCGCTGGTGTTTCCATCGGGCAATTCCTTTCCGGCGGTGTCACCAGTTGCTCAACGCAGGCAGGCTGCTCCTCGTCCAACAACCTCATCCTGAATGCACCGGAGCCTGGTACCTACTCCGTTACCTTGACGTGCAGCAGAAGCACGGGCGGAACCACCACAAATACCGGCTCGTGGAACGTTACCCAAGGCGCGTCGACAGGCTGCCTTAGTCCAGCGGCGGGCTGGAATCGCCTCGAGTTCGGAGAAGTCTTCAACTTTGGCGCATTTAACTCGGTTGGTTTTTTTGACCTCACGCAGTACGACGGCATCTGGGGACGCAACTACAGCGATTCCGGCGGTGGTTACCCAATCATTAAGCAGTGGCCGGGCGTGGCTCAGCAATTGACAATGCCGAAGTTTGGTTTTGGTCAGTACATCGCTGCAAAGTTCCGCACGCCGAACAACAGCGCAGGTCAGCCTGGACATACCCTGAAGCCGGATGGAACGTCCTTTGCTTTTTCTGGCGGCGGCGAAGGGAATTTTGCGAAGCTGTCAGGGACAGTCAGCACCGTATGTGGAGATTTCAATACGAGTAGCGCAAGTATCCCGTCCAACTGCAAGTTCAACCAATTGATAGGAGGCGACTCCATGGTCATCTACTCGAATTATCCGGCGGGACAGCCTTTCTGTAACTTGCAGCCCAACACCGACTATTACCTCAATCTGATATATGCCCCATTGACCTCTCCCGCATCGGCTGTATTCAATGGCCTCAACGGTGCAGGGGTGGTCTTGCTCCAGAATTTTGGCGTACAAAACTAGGAACAAACCGATTGTTTGGTAAGAGGCGGGCCCTTTGGCCCGCCTTTTTCTTTTTCATATCGGCGACGCCTGCAACGCATTCGCGGCGGAACTCGTCGCTGGTTGCGTGGTCGATAGGTTCCCTTCGCGCATCGCCGCGACTATGCTGCTGCACCTTCTTTTGGAGCTCCCTGAATCATGATTCGAGCACGCACATCCCTCCTGACATTTACCTGGTTTGCCGCGATGACGACACTAGCGATTGCCGCCGATCTGCCGCCAGGTGCGATCGTTCAACAGGGCACTGCAGTGCTGACGATGGAAGACATCGACGCGTTCGCCGCTCGCATGCCTCCAGAACAGCGGGCTGGGTACTTCGACAATGCCAAGCGCCTTGACTCGACCTTGCGCCAGCTACTCGTGGAACGCCAGATCGCCAACGACGCCCGCGCCATCGGCTTGGACAAGGATCCGATGGTGCAGCGCCAGGTATTGCTATCGACAGAAGCGACGCTCTCCAACGCGCGAATTTCCAATCTCAAGGAAACCGCAGAAATTCCCGATCTCAGCGACCTCGCCAGTGAGCGCTATCAAGCGGATCGCGCGAGCTTCAACGTTCCAGCGGTCCTCGATGTCCTGCACATTCTTATTTCAAACGGCAAGCGTACCGATGCCGAAGCACGTGCACTGGCGGAAAAGGTCCGTGCTGAAGCGGTGGTGGACCCTGAGAAGTTTGCCTCGCTGGTCACACAATATTCGGAGGATCCGAGCGCCGCGGAGAATCGCGGCCTGATGCGCGCAGCGGGCGACAGCAAAAAATACGTGAGCGAGTTTGCGGCGGCCGCGAACGAGTTGAAGACTCCAAAGCAGGTTTCGCCGGTGGTTAAAACCAAGTTCGGTTATCACGTGCTGATGTTGATTAGAAAAGAGCCCGAGAGTGAGCGTAAGTTTGCTGATGTAGAGAAAAGCCTCATCCAAGAGCTCCGTAATGATCACGTCAATCAGAAGGTCCTCAGCTTCATGCAATCGATGCAGAACAAAGAGCTGGAGTCAAATGCAGAGTTGGTCAACTCATTGCGTTCGCGCTTCGGTCGTTCCGCTACGGAAACCGGCGCTGAAAAGCCGTCGAGTGCGCCCGCCGAGGCCAATCCTGTCCTGACTAAGAAGCAATAGCCACCATCATCTGGACCTGCGTTTCTTCCCGCGCTTCGCGCGACGGTACACTGTCGCATTTAGTTCGAGCGGGGCGACGCGGCGTGGCGAAACCGGAATGATCAAGCGAGTCGCCGGCCTGACCCGGGAATTCCTGTTGCGCGAGCTGCGGACTCGGTTCGCCGGCAGCATCAGCGGCGGCTTGTGGGCAGTGTTCCAGCCGCTGATCCAGCTTGCGGTCTATTACTTTGCCTTCGTCTTCATCTTCAAAGTCAGCGTGCCCGGCGAAAATCCGCCGGGTTACCTCGCCTTTCTGGCCGTTGCGATGTGGCCATGGTTCGCATTCTCCGAAGCGATCATTCGTGCGACGACGGTAATCCACGAGAACGCCGCCTTGATCGGAAAAGTGGCCGTGCCGCGCCCGGTGCTGGTCGTCGCGAGTGTCTCCGCGAGCTTTCTGGTTCACCTGACTGGCTTGATCTTCATCATCGGTGTGCTGGCGTTTGCCACCAAGGACATCAACCTGATGGGCATCTTGCCGGCTCTGCTGCTGATGATTCCGCTATACGTGTTTGCGCTGGGTCTGGCGATGTTGCTGTCCGCGGTGCAGGTGTTCATTCGCGACTTGTCGCAGGTGCTGACCCAAGTGGTCACTCTGCTGATGTTCGCCGCACCCATTCTGTATGCCCGCACTGCAATGCCCGAGCGCTTTCGCGCCGCTATGGACCTGCATCCATTTACCTTCTACGCGGAGTCGTCACGCGCCCTGTTGCTTGACTACGGCAGCTTCAGCGCAACGCGCCTGTTGACAGCCATCGCGATCGCATTGCTGTCCCTGCTGATCGGCTATTGGGCGTTCCGCCGTCTTGATCCGCATTTCGAGGACTTCCTGTGAGTTCGATGCTGATCGAGGCGCAGTGTCTGGGTAAATCGTATCCCAAGGTCCACCGGCCGTCAGACCGCGTGCGTGCGCTGGGCCGCTTACTGTTCGGCAATTCGTACCAGGACACCACCACCGTCCTGCATAACATTTCCTTGAGCGTGCCACGTGGTGAATCGGTCGGCATCATCGGCGAAAACGGGGCAGGCAAGTCGACCCTGTTGAAACTGATATCCGGCGTGCTGACGCCGACCACCGGCAGCGTGCGCGTGCACGGCACTGTAGGCGCGTTGCTGGAACTGGGTGCCGGTTTCCATCCTGAGTTTACCGGTCGCGACAACATCACGATGACCGCCGCGTTAGCGGGATTGAGTGGCCAGGCCCTGCGCGAAAAATTGCCCGGTATCATCGAATTCGCCGACATCGGCAGCTATATCGACGAACCGATCAAGCACTATTCTTCGGGCATGGTGGTGCGGCTTGGCTTTGCCGTGATCGCTTCGCTGCGACCCGACCTATTGATTACCGACGAAGTGCTGGCCGTCGGTGACGAGTCGTTCCAGAAAAAATGCGTGCAATGGTTGGAGCGCTACCTTGACGACGGCGGCACGCTCTTGCTGGTATCGCACAGCATGTACCACGTGCAGAAGCTTTGTCGACATGCCTGCTGGCTGCGCGATGGCACCGTGGCGATGCAGGGTGACGTCTACGAGGTGACCCAAGCCTACCTCGCCCACCACGAACGCAAGTTGGCAGCGTTGAAGGGTGAGTCCGATCACCGCCATCTTCCCGGCGCGGTCGAGTTCACAGTCAGCGCGCTGGAGCTCAACGGCCAAAGCGGAGAAGGTCCCGTCATCGTGGACAGTGGCAGCAACCTACGCGTGACCACGCGGCTGGCTTCGCGCGATGGGCGGGTTCCGGTTGTCCACTTCGGGTTCGCCCGCGCCGATGGCACGCCGGTTTATGGATTCAATAATGTCGACGATGGTGTCCAGATCGAATCGCGAGAAAGCGACAACGAGTACGTCTGCGAGATCGAGTTTTCCAGCCTCAAATTGTTGCCCGGCAGTTACGTGGTCCGCGCCCACGCGATGGACAGCGAAGGATTGCGGATGTTTGATACGTTCGCCCGTGGCCTGGTCGTGCGCGGCGCGACGCGTGAGATGGGACTGGTCCACCTGCCGCATCGCTGGCTGGATCGCGCGCTGACTGGAGAGGGTGATGACTGAAAACCTCGAATTCACTGGCGAACGATTCACTCCCGAGTGCGTGCGCGAAATCTGGTACGAGCACTGGCACCGCTACGCATTTGCGCGTCCGCTGTGCGCTGGCAAGCGCGTGCTCGATGCCGCGTGCGGCGAAGGCTATGGGTCGAATCTATTGGCCGCCGTTGCCGCAGACGTGATTGGCGTAGATGTTTCCGCGCAGGCGATCGAGCATGCGCGCAGTCGTTACGCTGACCGCTCGAACCTGCGATTTGAGCGTATCGACGCGACAGCCTTGCCCGATTTCGGGACGAGCTTTGATCGAATTGTGTCGTTCGAAACGCTCGAACATCTTCAGGCGCAGGAACAACTGGTTGATGGCTTCGCCAAGCAGTTAGGTGACGACGGCATCCTGTTGATTTCGTCACCCGACAAGCACACGTACAGCGATGTAAGTGGCCACAAAAACGAGTTCCACGTACGCGAGCTGTATCGTCCCGAGTTCGAGGCGCTGTTGGCGAAACACTTTCCGCATGTGCGCATTTTCGGCCAGAAGTTGCTGTTCCAGTCGGCGATCTGGGCGCTGGACGAATGCCGGACCGGGCATGCCGAAGCATGGACAGCCGACCAGGCAGGCGCATCGCTGTCTGAAGGCCTTGCCTACTCGCCACTGTATTTCATTGCCGTGTGCTCGCGCCAGCCGTTGCCGGCCCAGTTGTCGAGCCTGTCGTTGTTCGGTGACGGTGAGGAATCGGTCTACAACCACTATAATCACGAGATTCGCAAAAACATGGCTGCCGGCGCACGCATCGCCGAGTTGGAAGCCGAAATCGCCCGCCTGCAGGCGTGCACCACCACGTAATCCATCGCCCCTGATCGTTCGCTTGCGGCCGAGCCCAAGTCGGACGGCCCGTGCTAAGCAGGTGTCATGAGTAGCAGTAAGCAAGACTTCCAGATCAACTACGGCAACGTCGGCTCGTTCGGCGCGCCTGTGCCTGTCGCCCCTGTGCGCGCCGATCCCGACGCACCGATGTTCGCGTCTGAGGACGGGCTGGTAGCGTCGCTGTCGAACAGCGAATGCATTTTCCAAGTCAAGACCAGCGGCGAAACCCACGTGATGACCTACCAGGTGTTGCAAGCCCTGGACCAGTGTCGCGACTTCCGTTCGATTGATGAGCACGTCGCACGCATCATGACCACGATTTCGGGGGGGCAGGTTTCGCGCGAAGCCGTTGTCCAGATCATGCAGTCGCTCAATCAAAAAGGGCTGCTGACCGAGGATCGACAGTTTCTTGATCGCCTCGCCGCCGAGCCGGAACGCGCGCAGGCTCCGCTGCGCGCCGTGTTCGTCCGCGCCTGCGACCGACCCGGCCAGTTGGAGCGACTGTTCGCATCACTGGCCGACTACGAACGCCGCTTTCGTGCCGGTCGGCGCTACGTGGTCATCGACGATTCCACCGACGACAAGGCGGCCAACCGCCATCGCGACATCGTGCGCGAGTTCGCCCGTTCCACCGGCTGTAAGCTCACTTACCTGGGCTCTGCCGAACAGAAACGCTTGATCGAACGCCTCGCCAAGGCCGTCCCGAAAGCGGCGGAACTTTTGCCGGACCTTTTGACGCGCAGCGAAGCAGGCGGCCGTTTCGGCGGTGGACGTGCCTGGAACTTGGCGTTGTTGCTGTCGGCCGGCGGGCGCATGGTGCTGCTGGATGACGATCAGGTACTTCCGCTGCGTCGCCACGAGAACGCGATCGACGGCCTCGATCCGGATCCTTCCGCCACTGCCTTCGCCCGCTTCTTCCGCAACACCGAAGAAGCACTCACTGCTGGCGACGACATTGGCGTCGACCCCTTCGAGTTGCACATGGAAGCCGCCGGCCAAGCTTTGGGTCCGCTGACGGCAAGCGATCGCTACCGTATTGATCGCACGGCACTGCGTGGCCAGACCCTCGGCCGATTGAACGACTTGCGCAGCGGCACCAGCGTGATCGCCACCATGCAAGGCACAACGGGAAGCTCGCGAACCGAGTCAGGCATCTGGATGTACCAGATGGATGCCCACAGCCGCGCCGACTTCGTGCTGGATCGCGACTCGTATTTGCGTAACGTCGAGGCGCGCAGCCTGTGGTACGGGTACCGGCAGGCGAGGGTCACGCCTATGGCTGCGTTCACGCCCTTCATGCTCGACAACAGCCAGTTGCTGCCGTGCACCAATCCGTTCGGACGCGGCGAAGATGCACTGTTTTCGGCAACGACGCGGCTGTGCCATCCCGATGCGATGGTGCTGGAACTGCCGGCTGCGATTGGCCACCTGCAGGAGACGCCGCGCAAGCGCTCCGACAAGACCGTCGCTGCGCACACGCCGCTCTTCAATCACTACATCAGCGATTACATCCAGCGCCAATTGCCGGATTTCCACTCCAGCGATGCTGGCCAGCGCCTGCGCCTGCTAAGTGCGCATCTGCGCGACGCGGCGGAATCCAGCATGCAAACGCGCGAGCGCCAGTTGCAGGAGTACCTGAGCTTCGTGCGCGCCGACGTGATCGAACGCATCCAACAACAGTACGAAGCCGCAACCGATGCGCCGATCTATTGGCAGGCAGATGCGCGTTCGATCATCGAATCCAATGGGCGCGCCTTGATAACGCCCGGATCACCGCGACTGGGCGATTGGGCGGCTGACATGGACACCGCGAAGGCAACCGCAACCTTCCGCGACGAGTTGAATCAACTGGCAGCCGCATTCGACATCTGGCCTGCCTTGTGGTCGCATGCGCGGGACCACGGCGAGCAGTTGTTGTCGGGCCTCTGACCGTCAAAGACGTGAGCAACGCCGGGCTGACCAGCGCCAGTTTGACCAGTGTCATTGTGGTCAGCGCCGACAGCGGACCGTTGCTGGTCGACTGCGTAGAGCGCGTGCTGGTTTCGATCGGCGACGTTGAGCTGATTCTGGTCGACAACGCGTCGACCGACGGCGAGCCGCAAACAGCCATCGCTGCGCATCTAGGTGACACGCGACTTCGCTATCTCCGCAATGCCGACAACATCGGGTTCGGCCCCGCATGCAATCGCGGCGCAAAGATTGCCCGTGGAGACGTGTTGGTGTTTGTCAATCCCGATTGCCTGCTTGAAGTGGATAGCGTTGCCAGGTTGCGGTCCTCTCTTGAAGAGTCCGCTGATGTCGGAATTGTCGGAGCCGAGGTGCGTGACGAGGCTGGCGAGCCAACCGCAGCCTGCCGGCGGCGCGATCCAACCTTACGCCGTGTCTTGGCGACGCTTGCCGGCGCCGCAATGTTTGAAGCGCGTTGGCCAGCGCTGGCCGGTGTCGCCATTCCCGGAGAGCGACCGACCGATCCCGAATCGGTCGATGCGATATCCGGCGCCGGTTTTGCGATTCGCCGCGACGTGTTTGATCGACTCGGCGGATTCGACGAAGGCTACTTCCTGCACTTCGAGGATCTCGACCTGTGCCGCCGAGTTCGCGATGCCGGTTTGCGCGTTCTACTCGACCCCGGCGCGCCAGTGCATCACTTGCAAGGCAGTTCCAGCCACCATCGCCCGGAATTCGTTGCCCGTCACAAACACGCGGGCATGTGGCGCTGGTTCAATCGCTACGATCCAGCCGCGAAGAATCCACTATTGCGCAGAATGGTCTGGCTGGGCATTCGTGCGCATCTGGGCTGGTTTCAATTGCGCGAGTGCTTTAAGCGCTAGACCGCCCTATCACTTCGTCATGACGCGCGAATTCCTTCGCGCTGGTCAACCCGCTTTTGACTTAACTTTTCTTCCACTCGCGAACCGAAAATCAAAATGGATCCCCGCTTTCGCGAGGATGACGACGGTTCTAGTCCCGGTGTCGGTTGATTTCGTCGCGTAATCCTAATGCGGCCGCACGTGAGAAATCGGCAAAGTCAGCTCCGGTGCCTGCGTAAAGAATGCCCCGCGACGAGCTGATCAGCAGGCCGTTACCGTGCGCGTCCTGACCGTTCTTCACCACGGCTTCCACGTCGCCGCCTTGCGCGCCGATGCCCGGCACCAGCAGTGGCATGTCGCCTACCAGCGCACGAATCTGGCCGATCTCGCCGGGCCAGGTTGCGCCAGTGACGAGCAGACAGTTGCCATTGCCGTTCCATTCGTTGGCGATGATTTTCGCAACGCGTTGGTACAGCGGCAAGCCATCGACGGATAGATCCTGCAAATCGGCAGCGCCGGGATTGGAGGTGCGACACAGCAAAACCACGCCCTTGTCCGCGCGATCGAGGAATGGCAGCGCGGAATCGCGGCCCAGATACGGATTCAACGTGACCGCGTCAGCCTGATAGCGGTCAAATGCTTCGGCCGCGTAATAAGCGGCGGTCGAGCCAATGTCACCGCGCTTGGCATCGAGGATTACCGGCACGCGCGGGTGCTCGGTGTGGATGTATTCGATCAACCGCTGCAATACCGACTCTTCGCCACGCGCGGCGAAGTGTGCGATCTGCGGCTTGAACGCGCAGACCAGGTCCGCCGTCGCATCGACTATCGCGCGACAGAACTCGAAGGTTGCGTCGCCATTTTCCCGCAAGGGAGCAGGGAATTTCTCCGGCTCGGGATCCAGTCCCACGCACAGCATCGACCGATTGCGGTCGCGAGAAGCGGCCATCGCCTGCATGAAATTCATCGCTACCTCCCTCGTCAACTGGTCCGCGCAAGGCGCGAACCGGTCGCGAATCAGACCAGCTTCTTGAAGC
>JAYUYW010000307.1:0-3797 GCA_043752325.1 Rhodanobacteraceae bacterium
TGGGGACGGGGTGGGTGCACTGGTGATAAGCAAGCCGCAAAGCGAGGCCGCATTGAGGAAACGGATGACGTGATGGCGCTCGAGGTCGCCGTGTTGCACTAGGGCATCCAACGCCCAGGCACGCGAAGCCAGCAGTGCCGCAATCCGCAAGGTGCTCTGGTCGCCGCGCAAGGTGCCGAAGTCGGGCCACTGCCGCAGTCGATAATGCGCTGCCGGTTCGAGCCAGGGCGCGAGATGATCTGCCTCCGCCCACCAACCGGTGAACCAAGCCAACTGCTCGATGGGATACTCACTCAAGTTGGCCGGTTTCTGCGCCATCGTGGCTGCGAATCGGGGCAGTGCGAGCTGGCCTTCGCGGAGCGCGCGGAGGCTGGCGTCGTCCGTGGCGAATACGCAACCGTCATCCCGCAGATAGACGCATCCTGCGCGGTTCCACTGGCCGTGCGATGTGACCAGTGCTGATCGCCGCAACGATTCGGCGAAGTGCCACACGGGCGATCCCACAACAGGCTCCCGGAATCCTAAACGCGCCGCCATACTTTCCATTGGCACTTTGGATACGCCGCCGGGTGCGACTTGCCGTGAGAAAATTTCCGGAAGCTGTTCTAGTTCTGTCAACAGCGTAAGCAAAGGGAACAAGCGCAAGGGCAGCTGCAGTGTGTGCGCAGTAGCCGGCCGCGCATCGCCAGGCTCCAACATCGCGATCCAGGCCTTGTTGCTGGTTTGCCAATCACGTAACAGCGCGTCATCCGCTTGCGAGCCCACCATTAGCACGTCTGCGTTCGTCGCTTCACCGATTTGCCAGCGCATCGCGGTACGACCATTAACCAAGGTGAGCATCGATGCCAGCACGAGCCTCTCGTTATCACCAACCCCGCTAATCCCCAGCGTGCAGGCCGGGTTCACGCTGTCAGCGGTACTGCGGTTGCGTAAGAAATCGAACAAGGGACTCTCCTCGAGGGGCGGCGATCCGGATGCGACATGTGGACATCGCTGCCGTGTGATGCATGGTCAACGCCGGGCAGGTATTTCCATATCAGGCAGCCGCTGGTAAAGCGCTGGGAGTCGCTCCGTTCGGCAATCGGCAATCGGCTGGGCATCCATCAGGGATTCCCTGAGTCCATGTTTGCGATCGCAGCCGCGTCGGCGACGCGTTCGTTCGTACGCGGTTCGCGCTCAGGGCAATCCCTAGGGCAGGCAGGCTTAGCCCTGACCTTAAAACAAGGACTTTTACCGTCGCAATCCAGTGGATTGGCCGATTAAATTGGCTGGCCAGTCACGTGCATGTTCGCTCTCTGGCAACAGCTGATCCGCCAGAAAAGTTGATAGGCTGCCGCACGCGTTTACGCAGGGATGTCCAAATGCGCACCGTTTCGCTGATCAAACAAATGCGGTACCGGCTGCTGGCCTGCGGTGGCTTGATTCTGCTGTTGCTGGGACTCATGGCCTTTGATGCGGTCAATGGCCACCGCAAGCTCCAAAAGCTGACCGCCCATTTCGAGGTGGTCGCGCTGCTGTACCGAGTTGAGGTCGATCTGCATCTTGTGCAGCTGCACGAATCCGATGCGCTGGCCGCGATTGGCGATCCCATTGCGCTTAGCCGTGCGCAAGCCCGCTGGCACCTTGCATCGAAGAAACTCGGCAGCATCGCCGCGCTCCTGCGCGCGCACCCTGACCCACTAACGACGCGGATGGCGCCGATGCTGGAGCGGCTGACGACATTCTCCCAGCAACGCCGACAGGCGTTTGCGCAATTGCCTTTCCACGCAAAACAAGATCCACAAGCAACTTTGGCCGAGATAACGGCCTATCACGTGCAAATGAACAACGCGTACGCGCAGGTATTGGCACTGCTAAACGATATGGGGTCGGAAATTACCGCCGTGTCGTCGCACAGGGCCGCACTGGAGCGCGATGTCGAACGCGAACTCCTGTTGCCCTTGGCAGTTGCCGCAGGTCTGAGCGCGCTGGCCCTTGCGGTGCTGTTTTCCCTGGAAGCGATGGTGCCGGCACGTTTGACCGGTGGCATCCGGCACCTGTCCCAGATCATCGACGAGTTGGCTGCGGGTACGCGTCGCTCACCGATTGGAACAAGCGGAGTCCGCGACTTCCTGCTAGTCGAGCAGTCCATGGAGCGACTGCGCCTTGCGGTCGACGAGACGCAGCAGCGCCTTTCTCCCACGCGCCACGGTGACGTCGGCCTGCCGCCAGCTTCAGAACCGGAATCTTCTACGGCCCGCAATAGGCCGCGCTAGCCACGATCCGGTGCCACGAGCGGCTGGTCTGGCTGCCAACGAGCTGCATAGCGCAACAACTCCAGTCCGGAGCGCAATCCGAGTTTGCTTTTCAGGGCTGCCCGATGCGTTTCAATGGTCTTGGCACTACGATTGAGCGCAATCGCGATGGCACTGGTGGACAAACCCTGCCCCAACAGTTGCAGCACCTGAATTTCGCGGTCCGACAACGATTCCAGCTGGCCGACCGCGGCCTTGCCCCGGACCATGCGGCTGATCAGCTGCGACTGGATGGCAGCGCTGACAACGATTTCGCCGCGCAACACTCTGTGTACTGCATCCACCACGTGCTCCGCCGCCGACTGTTTCATCAGATAAGCCTGCGCGCCCGCGTGCAGCGCGCGCTCGGCGTAGACGCTTTCGTCGTACATCGACAACACCACCACCGGCAGGCTGTTGCCCTCGGTACGCAACGTGCGTAACAGGTCGAGTCCCGATTCCTTTCCCAGCGACAGATCCAGCACCATTGCGTCGGGGGCGATTTCTCGCAACGCTGTCCGCGCTTCGGCGATAGTGCCGGCCTGGCTCACGGCTGCGAACGCCTGGTCGAGCGAGAACAGTTGA
Source organism: Rhodanobacteraceae bacterium (assembly GCA_043752325.1). Classification (GTDB taxonomy): domain Bacteria; phylum Pseudomonadota; class Gammaproteobacteria; order Xanthomonadales; family Rhodanobacteraceae; genus Dokdonella. The sequence goes on from JAYUYW010000307.1 coordinate 2,859, forward strand.
CTCAACCCTTGACGAATGATGGGGTGGTCGTCGACGACAAGTACACGGATGGCCTGGGTCATGAGGACTTCGATTCGATGGGATCAGCTACTGCCCACTTTAGGGGAAACCGTACCAATACTAGCGTGCGGTCCGGAACGCTGCGTATGCGGGCGCGGCCGCCAATGCCATGGCTACGCATGCGGATATTTCGAAGCCCAATGCCGCCACTGGCATCCTCGACCTCGAATCCTAAGCCATTGTCTTCCAGACTTAAACTGCCGTGGGTCAGACGCAAGCGCAAGACCACTGCGATCGTCGTCGCCTTGCCATGACGCAAGGCGTTGTTAACCGCCTCCTGGGCGATTCGGAACAAGTTGCGCGCCAGTACGGAGGGCAATCCTGCGACGGCAGGACCGCTCGCGGCCAGAATGAAATTGCATTGGATGCCGTACAGACGCTCGGTGCGCGCACACAAGGCGTGGAGCGACTCGGCCAGGTCCCCGCTTTCCATGCCGGTGGGACTGAGATCGCGGGAAATGCCGCGCAGACTATCCAGGCTCTGCGCCAGTACCGCGGAGATCCAGCTCGCGTCTTCCGCTTCCGGACGTCCGGCGGCCTGCAACCGCACGTGCAGCGCGTGTCCGAGGAAGGCCGCGCCCGCCATCTGCTGGCCGACATCGTCATGCAACTCTTGCCCGATACGGGCTTGCTCACGCTCGGCGATGTCCAGCAGTTGCAGTTCCAGTTCCTGCCGCGCCGCGCTTTCGCTACTCAACAGATCCTGGGCATTGCGAATCAGGCGTTGCAGCCACTGCAGCCGCTCGTGAGCTGCCACCTCTGCGCTGCGGTCACGCCCGATCAAGGTGTAGCCAAGATCGTTGCTGCGTCCGAGTCGGGTCGCAATGAGATGCACCGGATACCATTTGCCGTCCCTGCTGCGGATTTCATCCAGCATGG
>JAYUYW010000308.1:0-9450 GCA_043752325.1 Rhodanobacteraceae bacterium
TTGTCCATGCGCGTTGCCGTGGTCGGGCCAGCGGGGCCGACAACTTCGTCGCGCACCGGATCGACCGGGCCGACGTAGTAGATGAAGCGACCATTGAAATCGACCGGCAATACTTCGCCCTTGTCGAGCATCCCGACTATGCGCTTGTGCGCGGCATCACGACCAGTAAGCAGCTTGCCGCTGAGCAGCAAGACTTCGCCGGGTTTCCAAGCTTGGATATCGTTGCGCGTCACCGTGTCGAGGTTGACGCGACGGCCTTTTGACGCGTCGTAGGTCAGCTTGGGCCAGTCGTCGAGCGACGGCGGATCCAGCGCGACCGGCCCACTGCCATCGAGCACGAAATGCGCATGGCGAGTCGCCGCGCAATTGGGAATAAGCGCGACCGGCAGGTTGGCGGCATGGGTGGGGAAATCCTTCACTTTCACATCCAACACCGTCGTCAGGCCACCTAGACCTTGCGCACCAATGCCGAGTGCGTTGACCTTTTCGTAGAGTTCCAATCGCAACTCTTCCGATCGATTGCTGGCGCCACGTGCTTGTAAATCGGTGATGTCGATTGGCTCCATCAAGGCTTCCTTGGCCAGCAGCATCGCCTTCTCTGCCGTGCCACCGATGCCAATGCCAAGCATGCCCGGCGGACACCAGCCTGCGCCCATGGTCGGTACCGTTTTCAATACCCAGTCGACAATCGAGTCGGAGGGATTGAGCATCGCGAACTTGGCTTTCGCTTCCGAGCCACCGCCCTTCGCCGCAACGATGACATCGAGTTTGTCACCGGGAACGATGCTGACATTGATAATCGCCGGCGTATTGTCGTTGGTGTTGATGCGCTTGCCAGCCGGGTCGGCCAGGATCGACGCACGCAGTTTGTTGTCCGGATCGTTATAGGCGCGACGGACGCCTTCGTTGACCATGTCGTCGAGCGACAGCTTCGCGTCCCAGCGCACGTCCATGCCGACTTTAAGGAACACGGTGACGATGCCGGTGTCCTGACAGATCGGTCGATGGCCCTCCGCGCACATACGCGAGTTGATCAGGATCTGCGCGATCGCATCTTTCGCGGCTACGCTTTCTTCGCGCTCGTAGGCGGCGGCCAGCCCACGGATGTAATCAACCGGGTGGTAGTACGAAATGTACTGCAGGGCATCGGCGATGCTCTGGACAAGATGTTCTTGCTTGATCGTGGTCATTACTGGTCGCGGCAGGGAAGGGCGTCAGACATTGGAATCGTCCGGGTCCGACATTTTGCGGCAAAGGAAAGTCCTGCGGAAATCCGCAGCACTTCCCGGACCACTCAGGAAATCCCTTCCGCTTTCAAAGCTGCCTTGACGCCGTCGTCGCTTTCCATGCGCTCGGAGAACTTCGCCAGGTTGTCCATGCCAGACAGATCGACACCCTTGCCGCGCGCCCAGCGCAGCACCACAAGCAAGTACGGATCAGCAATCGAGCGACGACCATTGGCCAGCCATTCTTTTCCTTCCAGATGCTTGTCGATCGCGCCGAACAGCTTGTGCAATTTTTCCTTCGCCTTGTTTGCGACCAGTTGTTTGCCGGCAGCGTCGTCGGCAAATTGTCCCGGTCCGAAGATCGGTAGAAAGCTCTTGTGCACATCGGAATTGAGGTGGGCCAGCCAGCGTATGGTCTCTGCGCGCTCGCGCAGCGTCTTGCCCATCAGGTTGGCATCGGGGGCGGATTCGGACACGAATTGCAGGATTGCAGTGTTCTGCAAAATCACGTCGTCATCTTTCAACACCAACGCAGGCACGCTGCCGGCTGGATTTATTTTCAGATAGCGATCAGTTTTGATATCGGAATGACTGACCAGCTCCGCCTCGAAAGGCAGGCCACTCCACAGCAACGCGATATGCGGCGCCAGCGAACAGGCGCCGGCCATGGTGTAAAGCTTCATCGGGGGATCCTTGTGTGGGGCACCCCAAGATGGTGCCCCTTGCCACGAGGATCAAGTCGCCGCAATGTCCGAGCTATCGGCTATTCGAAGCCGTGATCGAAGATCAGGTCGGGCAGCAAACCCGGGCCGCCGATAAACAGGATGTTGTTTGCATCCGCCCGATAGTTGCCCTGACGGTTCGCGGCAATGTCGAGCTCCCAGGTGTCGGCGCTGATTCGCTCTGCCCCGGCAAAGCTGTACCAGCCAAAGCTGCCGTCGTCACCCGGGATGCGCGGACCATAATTACGCCAAGTCCACCGGCTGTCGAAGCTTGCGCCGTGAAATTTCACCCGAAGTTTTACCGATGCACAGGCGGGCAGGGCGACATGCAGCAGGCCCCAAGGGTCATGCGCCGTGATCGAACCGAGCGGGTCTGGCGGGAACAGTCCCGCTTGAAGGTTGGTGGTGTCGTTGAGACGGGTGCAGCTGTCAGCCACGATCGATGTGGTGATTTCAACGATTGCACCGCTCGGCGCGTGCGTTCCAGCAACGGCCAGGCTGGACGGGCCGGAGGTTGAAGCAACGCCGGGCTGGGTTGAGTCCGGTGCGCCGTCCCCGTTGCCATCCCCGGCAACGACGCTGTTCTCGATCGCACTGGGCGCACCATCCATGTCCTCGTCTGGAACGAAGCTGTAGTCCCAGACTCCGGCCGGTGTTCCAGCCAGAATGCGAGGTGCCGCGCCAAGCGCTCGCGGAGGAAGTGCGAGTGAAGTTGACGAGTAAGAGGGCAGGCCGAGGCTGAAGGAATTCCAGGTGACGCCGCCATCGGTTGTTCGATAGACCCCACCAGGGTTCGCACTGCCGCCGCCAGTGCCTGCATAGACCGTATTACCGGTCGTATCGGCCGGGTCGATCAGCAAGGCTCGTACATCCTGGCCGGCAATGCCGGTTCCCGCCTCGGACCAACTGGCACCGCCGTTGATCGATTTGTAGACGCTGCCGGTATTCGGGCCGGAGACAGGGTTGAGATTACTGGCGCCGGCGTACAGCATACGTACCGGCAGCGACGTTTTGACGGCCTGAACCCCCCACATAAGCCGTTTGCAGCGGGCCAGCACCTGCCGCACATGGACCACTCGGAGGTGGAGCGGCGCAAGAACGTGGGTCAAGCGTTACGGCTCTGACCGTGCCCATGCTGCGACGCGGAGGTGACGCGGCGTCAAATGGAATGCCGTTGTCGATCGTGACCCAACTGGCTCCGGCGTTCGTGCTCTTGTAGATGCCGCCATCGCGAGGCGTAGTGAAATTCTCCGAGCGGCCGACGCCGTAAACGGTGAAGGCTTCCGACGTCAGGCTGTTGTTGTCTGTGGTTGTCACATCGATCGACAATGCACGCAACTGCTCGGCATTGAGCCCATTTGCGGACGCCGTCCAGGTGCTCGCCCCACTCGGTAATTTCCAGGCCGGGCGGCTCGGCGAATTACTGTCGCCCTGTCCCGCGAGCACAACGCTGGGAACCGTATCTCGCGGATGGGTGGCCAACGCTCGAATATTGAGCGAGGCGAAGTTCTGATCGATGGCTGTCCAGGCGGCGCCATCGTTGCTGGTGGCGAACAGTCCCGCATCCTGCGTGCCGACCCACACCGACGGGGTGCCGGGGTAGCTGGAGTGGAGCGCGAGAGTACGCACGGTAACGCCATCGACACCGTTGGTGGTCAAGCCAGACGGAGCCGACAAAGTTGTCCATGCGGGACTTGCCACAGTGGCATTGGTTGCCTTGATTACGCCCTCCCGACAACCAAGCCATGCTGTCGTTTCGCTCGAAGTGGCGATGGCCAATGCGACGTTCGTGCTACCAAGCGAATTCAGGGTGCAGGTCGTGGGTAGGGCGACCGCCGTCCACGTCGCGCCCGCGTCGGGACTGGTCGCCAACTGGTTGAAATCACCGAGCGCATAGAGCCGGCTCGCGTTGCTTGGAGCAACGAAGATGCCCACGACCCTGCTAAATCCCGCCGGAGCGGTCGCAGCGGTCCAGCCGACGCCCCCGGCGCTCTTGTAGATCTTCGGGCCGATGTTGTCGCTGCCGGCCGCGTAGACGGTGCCCGTGCTGGAATAGGCGATGCTGACCGGGCTGAATCCAGAGCCAGGTGCAAACGCCGGCAGCCCAGTCGCACCGCCGTTGGTGCTGACACAAACACCGGCATCGGCGACGACCACAATTTCCGTGGTAGAACCACGCCGAAGCGCAACGTCGCCGATGAAACTCGACGCGCAAGGCGCGCTGGTCGGCAGCCACAAGTCTCCACCGTCGCCGGAACGGTATAGACGACTGCTGGCGCTCAGGTACAACACCGGAGATGCCGTCGTCGATGCCGCCAGTACGCAGTTTGGCGACCGATAGGGACATACGCTATTTATTGTCAACCAAACCTGCCTTCCGTCTGCGAAGCCGTCCTTGGTCGCTGGTCGATGTTTTACAGGTTGGCTGCCAGTCGAGTCCCTTGGTCAATGGCGCGCTTCGCATCCAGCTCCAGCGCCACGTCCGCGCCGCCGATGACGTGCACAATCTTGCCCGCAGCAATTAATTCATCAGCGAGCGTGCGGTTGGGTTCTTGGCCGGCGCAGACGACGATGTTGTCCACGGGCAATACGCGCGCCTTGCCATCGACGGTGATGTGGAAACCGTCATCGTCAAGTCGGTCGTAGGCGACACCGCCAAGCATTTCCACTCGCTTGGCCTTGAGCGTGGCGCGATGCACCCAGCCGCTGGTCTTGTTCAATCGCGCTCCCGGGCGGCCAGCGCTGCGCTGCATCAACCATAGCTCGCGCTCAGGTGGTTCGGGCTGTGCTGGCACCAGACCGCCACGATGGTCGAGGCTTTGATCGACACCCCATTCCCGAGTCCAGCGTGCGACGTCAGTAGTAGGGGAGGGCTGGTCTTCGACAAGGAACTCACTCACATCGAAACCGATACCGCCGGCACCGATGATCGCGACGCGTTTGCCGACCGGCTGCTTGCGAGCCAATACGTCAAGGTACGACAACACGCGTGGGTCGTCGCTACCGGGGAAACTGACCTTGCGCGGCAGGATGCCGGATGCCATGACAATTTCATCGAAGCCAGCGGCGTGCAACGTGGCGACATCGGCGCGGCCGCCGAGCTGGACATCAACGCCGAGGTCATCGAGACGGTTGCGGAAGTATCGCAGGGTCTCCCGGAATTCTTCCTTTCCGGGAATGCGCTTGGCCAAGTTGAACTGGCCACCGATTTCGTTGGCCGCGTCGATCAGCGTCACCGCATGACCACGCTCGGCCAAAGTGGTCGCGCAGGCCATGCCTGCCGGTCCGGCGCCGACGACAGCGATACGCTTTTTCCTGTCGGCAGTGCCTATGACCAACTCAGTTTCATGGCAAGCGCGGGGGTTCACCAGGCAACTCGCCACCTTGTTCTGGAACACATGATCGAGGCAGGCCTGGTTGCAGGCGATGCAGGTGTTGATGCGGCTCGCCTTGCCAGCTTTCGCCTTGTTCAACCACTCAGAATCGGCCAGCAGTGGACGCGCCATCGAGACCATGTCCGCGTCGCCATCTGCAAGCATCTTTTCTGCAACGTCCGGCATATTGATGCGATTGGTTGCAATCAGCGGGATATTCACCTCCCCGCGCATGCGCTTGGTCACCCATCCGAAGCCCGCTCGCGGCACGCTGGTGACGATCGTTGGGATGCGCGCCTCGTGCCAGCCGATTCCGGTATTGATGATCGATGCACCGGCTTTTTCGATGGCCTTCGCCAGTTCGACAATCTCTTCCCAGGATTGCCCGCCATCGACCAGATCCAGCATCGACAGCCGATAGATGATGATGAAATCCGGCCCCAGTTTTTCGCGCATCCGTCGCACGATTTCGATGGGAAAGCGCATCCGACGCTGCGCATCGCCACCCCATTCGTCGTCGCGCTTGTTGGTGCGCGTGGCCAGGAACTGGTTGATCAAATACCCTTCCGAACCCATCACCTCGACGCCGTCGTAGCCGGCTCGTTGGGCCAGTTCGGCACAGCGCACGAAATCCTTGATCGTTTGTTCGACACCGCGACTCGTCAAGGCCTTCGGTTTGAAGGGCGTGATCGGTGATTTGATGGCTGACGGCGCCACCGCGAACGGATGATAGGCATAGCGTCCCGGATGCAGGATTTGCATACAGATGCGACCGCCTTCCGCATGCACGGCTCGCGTCACTTTGCGATGTCGCGCCACATGCCATGGCATGCTCATGCGACCGCCGAACGGCTTCAACCAGCCTCGAATGCTTGGCGAAATTCCGCCGGTGACCATCAAGCCCACGCCACCCCGAGCGCGTTCGGCGAAGTAGGCCGCGAGTTTGTCGTAATCGGCGGCCTTGTCTTCAAGGCCAGTGTGCATGGAACCCATCAACACGCGGTTTGGCAAAGTGATCGACCCGACTTTCAGTGGGGCGAACAGGTGCGGGTAGTCCATGCCAACTCCGAATTCAAACGATCGTATGAATTTGCCCGAGTTGCGGCTGACAAGCAAGTCGGGGCGCCATTATTGATTGCGCGGAAAATGACGCTTCCAGTCAGGATCGATCGATCCACACCGTTTGCGCGTTGACGAATTCCCGCAACCCGAAATGCGACAGTTCGCGCCCGTAGCCGCTGCGCTTGATCCCGCCAATTGGTACGCGTGGATCGGACGCGGAAGTGCCGTTGATAAAGACCGCGCCGGTCTCGATTCGGGCGGCGAGGGCGCTCGCACGTTCGCGATCATTCGACCAGAGCGCGCCGGACAGACCGAATTGGCTGTCGTTGGCCAGTTCAATCGCATGGTCCGCGTCACGGGCGACACATAGTGCCGCAACCGGACCGAACATCTCGTCGTCAAACGCCACCATACCGGGCTCAACATCAACCAGAAGGGTCGGTTCGTAGTAGTTGCCATCACCGTGAATGGATTTGCCACCCACCAACAACTTCGCACCGGCCTTGATCGACGATTGCACCTGTTCGTGAAGTTCGTCGCGCAAATCCGAACGTGCCATTGGGCCGACATCGGTTTTCTCGTCGAGCGGGTCGCCCACGCGCAAGGCCCTGGTTGCGTCGACGAACTTAGTCGTGAATTCGTCGGCAATTGCAGTTTCAAGAATGAAGCGCTTAGCCGCAATGCATACCTGGCCGGCGTTGGCATAGCGGCTTGTAATTCCGGCTTTCACCGCTGCATCGATATCGGCGTCGGCCAGGACAATGAATGGGTCGGCGCCGCCGAGCTCAAGAACGCATTTCTTTAGTGCTTGGCCAGCTCGCGCGGCGACAGCAGCACCAGCTTTGACACTTCCAGTTAGCGTGGCTGCCGCAATGCGATCATCATCGAGTAGGTCGAGCGCCGCATCGTGATGGGCATTCAAGACCGAGAATGTGCCAGCGGGCAGGCCGGCCTCCAGCCATAGCTTTTCAAGCGCGAGCGCGCATCCGACGACATTCGATGCAGGTTTCAACAGGAACGCGTTGCCGCCAAGGATGATCGGCACCGCCGCACGCATCGCTTGCCAGTACGGAAAATTCCACGGCATCACGGCGAGGATCGTCCCCAGCGGTCGAAACGCGACGACAGCCTTGTTGTCAGGTACCGAGGTCGGTTCGTCAGCGAGGAATGCCGGACCATGCTCGACATTCCAGTCGCACAAGTCAGCGCATTTCTTCACCTCGCCTCGGGTCTGAGCTATCGGCTTTCCCATTTCACGCGTTGCCAACTGCGCGAGCGATTCGACATCGCGCCGAATCAACTTCGCTATTGCGGTGAATACCGTAGTGCGTTCCGAAATCGTCATCGTCGACCAGCGCCGGAAACCGTCGGCACTGGCGGCGACACGTTGCTCGACAGCGCCGGCGTCAAGATACGGATAGCTCGCGAACGCGTCGCCGGTCGCAGGATTGATCGAAACGGCTTCGTCTGGGTCGGAGTTCTTGGTGCTCAAGCGTTTTCCTGATGCAAGGCGACAAGACGCAGAGCTTAGGCGGCTTGGCATGGAGCCGTACAGGTCGGGCGGCGTTGGCCTGACGACGAACTGTTGGTGCCAACGTTCCTCATACGGACCATGTAAATTGTGTGTAATGTATATTATGTAAAGTCCTTGTATAACGGCTCCCGGTTCGATCTACAGCGCTTTGCACTTCGCAGCACGTTCCGCGACCGCTCGCCGTGCCATGGCCGTTCATTGACTTGAGTTGGATTCTGCAGAGCATATTTCGCCTCCCGGAAAACAAAAATGAGTTGGAATACCATCGGCTGATGATCGGCTACGCGCATCCGGAATCCACTGAAACCCTCTTGTCTTTGTTGCGCGAGGGCGATCACTCCGCGCGCGAACGGCTGGTGTCCCGGTATCTGCCAATGCTGCGCCTCGGCGGGCCGCTCTGCGACTCGGGCGGCGCACGCTTCTCGGGTGAACAGAACGCCGTCATCTACGACAACCTGTTCGCGCTTCACAGTGGAGACGACCTCCGACTCGAAAGCCCTGATGTCGCTGCGGCTCTCTACTACAACAACATCGAAGAGCTTGCCGGCACTCCTACCATCCAAATCGGCACACTTAGCGTCGCAAATCCCGAGTTCGTCGATGCCCTGGCCTACGATTTTCACCTGCAGCGAACGTCCCCGATGCGCAACATGGGCGACGCAACGTTTCCGCTGCCAACTATCGATCTCGATGGCAATCGAAGGATCGTCGAATCCGCACCGGATTTGGGCGCTTACGAGATTCAGGATTTCCTGTTCGCGGATGGATTCGATGAAAGCCCATAGTCGTCGGAACGACGGGATTCACGATCGAGTCTTTCCCGGTTTCAGCGCGGATGACCCATGGTGACGATGACCTTGCGGACCAACCCATCGTCGACCAGCGGGATGCCGACTTTACCTGCCGGCAACGGCTCGCCATTGACTTCAATCTTGACTACTCCGTGCTGCACGTGACGCGGGTTTTCGACGGAGATTTCGTACATGGAGCGACCGTGGCGATAGTGGATCTGGAACTCGCGCCATGTTTCCGGGATCGATGGATCGATTAACAAACGGTCACCCTGCACCTGAAAACCGAGTATCGCTTCAAGGCCAGCTCGATACAGCCACGCGCCGGAACCTGTGTACCAGGTCCAGCCGCCGCGACCGACGTGCGGTTCGACAGAATAGACATCGGCGCAAGCCACGTACGGCTCGACCTTGTAGCGCTCAACCGCCTCGCGGCTGTCGCTGTGGTTCGCGGGATTGATCAGCGAGAAGAGTTCTTCGGCGCGATTGCCCTGCCCCATTTTTGCCAGCGCAAAAATCGACCACTGCGATCCGTGCGTGTACTGACCGCCGTTTTCGCGAATACCGGGCGGATAGGCCTTGATGTAGCCGGGATTTTGTTCAGCGCAGTCGAATGGCGGCGTGAACAACGGCGCGACCCTGTCGTCGCGACGGATCAGCATGGCATCGACCGAATCCATCGCCGACTGCGCGTGTTGTGGATTGCAGCCGCCAGCGATGACGCTCCACGATTGCGCGATG
>JAYUYW010000309.1:0-3777 GCA_043752325.1 Rhodanobacteraceae bacterium
CGGAGCCGAATCAGGCGAGCAACTTGCGTAGCTTGTTGATGGCGACGACAAGTGAGTCGATCTCCGCCTCGGTGTTGGTGAATGCCAACGACGCACGCAGCGTTGCCGGAACATCGAAGAATTGCATGAGCGGGTGCGCGCAGTGATGGCCGGAGCGGACGGCAATACCCTCGTGGTCGAGCATGGTGGCGAGGTCATGCGCGTGTGCGCCGTCGATCGTGAAACTGATCACGGCAGCCTTGTGCGCGGCTTCGCCGTAGATGCGTAGTCCGGGAATTTCCTTCAAGCGTTCAGTTGCATAGTGAAGCAAGTGTTGCTCGCGCTCGGCGATGCGATCAATGCCGACTTCGGCGATGAAATCGATCGCCGCCCCTACGCCAGCAAAGCCACCAATGTTCGGTGTGCCGGCTTCGAAGCGATGCGGCGGATCGGCGAAGGTGGTGCTGTCGAAGCTGACCGTGCGGATCATCTCGCCACCGCCAAGAAAGGGCGGCATATCGGCGAGGATTTCGCGCCGCGCCCACAACATGCCGGTGCCGGTCGGCGCGAACATCTTGTGTCCAGTCAGCGCATAGAAGTCGCAGCCCAGCGCTTGCACATCGATGGCCAGATGCGGTGCGGCCTGCGAGCCATCGACCAGCAGCGGGATGCCGCGACGACGTGCTTCACGCGCAAGTTGCGCGACCGGATTGATCGTGCCCAGCACATTCGATACGTGCGTGACGCAGGCCAACTTCACCTTGTCATCGAGCAATTTCACGAACTCGTCAACCAGCAGTTCGCCGTTCGCATTGATCGGTGCAGCGATGACGCGCGCGCCACTGCGTTCGGCCATCAACTGCCACGGCACGATATTGGCGTGGTGTTCCATCATGGTGGTGAGGATCACGTCGCCGGGTTGCAGCTTCGGCAACACGTAACTGTAGGCGACGAGGTTGATTGCCTGGGTGGTACCCGAGGTCAGGATCACTTCGTCTCGATGGCACGCGTTGACGAACGTCGCCAGCTTGTCGCGGGCGCCCTCGTAGGCGCGCGTCGATTCCTCACCAAGGCTGTGCACGGCGCGAGCCACGTTGGCGTTGTGGAGGCGATAGTGCTCGTCAACGGCAGCAATAACGTTTTCCGGTTTCTGACTTGTGTTCGCGTTGTCTAAATAAATGAGCGGCTTGCCGTGAACGGTGCGCGACAGCAGCGGGAAGCGCTCACGCAGCGCGTCCACGTCGAGCGCTCCAACACTGTTGTTTTCGGATCGCTGCTTGTTCATGGCTGGGTGACGGGAAGGCGTTCGATCAGCATCGTCGTCAGCGCGTCGAGCAGCGCCGGGTTGTCGATCGAATCGAGCGCAGCACGGCAGAACGCCATTGTCAGCAACGCGCGCGCATCGGATTCAGCAATGCCTCGCGAACGCATGTAGAACAGCGCATGGTCGTCGAGCTGGCCGACAGTCGCGCCATGCGCCGCTTTCACTTCGTCGGCATGGATCACCAATACGGGTTGCGTGTCGACCTCGGCTTGCGCGGACAGCAGCAGGTTCTTGTTCGAAAGCATCGCGTCGCTGCCGTCGGCGCCTTGCTCGATAGTGATGGCACCATGAAAAACACCGCGCGCGCGTTCGTCGACGACACCGCGCCAGAGCACATCGCACGTGGTGTCGCGGGCGCGATGCCGGATATCGAGATGACTGTCTACGTGCTGGCGACCATGCAACACGAATACGCCACGAGATGTGAGTCGAGCGCCGTTGCCATCGAGATTGACGGCAAGATCGTGGCGCACGAGTTGGCCGCCGAGTTCCAGCGTATGCAGGTTCAGCACGGCATTGCTGGCGATTCTGGCTTCGGTGCGGCGAATGAGAGTGCTTGCCTGCGCACCATTCTGGATCTGAATCAGATCAAGTAGGGATTCGTCGGCCAGTGCGAACTGACTGACGACGTTGCCGAGATGGGAGTGATCGGTGCCAACGTGATGTTCGACCAATTGCAAGCTTGCGGCGGCTCCGAGTTCGACAATCACGCGCGCCGACCACGCCAGGTCGTGCTGAGCCACTGCGCCGACAAAGACCAGATGCAGCGGTTCTTCGACCTTCGAGTTGGCAGCAACGCGAATCACGATGCCATTTCCGCTCAGGGCAGTGTTGAGTTGTGCGAATGCCGATTCGGGTTCGACGTATTCGCGCAATAGCGGCGGCTTCACGCTTTCGGCGTCGTCCGCCAGCACAGATGCAAGCGAGACTACGCTGAGCGCACCAGCTTGCGGAAAGCAGGAACGGTCGCGACGCAATGCGCCGTTGACGAACACGATGCGCGAATGCTCGACGCCAGGTAACGTCAGCAACGCGGCATCCACTTCGCGAGACATTGCATCGGCGTCGCCGCGTTGCAGGACGCGCTGGCTTAGCGGGCGCAGGTTGGTGTACTTCCATGCCTCGACGCGCGTATCGGGCAAACCGCTTTCGCGCAGGTTGACGCGTGCGGCGCGTTGCGCTTTTACCAGCCAGTCCGGCCCGGTTGCCACAGGCGCGTCGTCGAGCAGGCTGTCGAGCAACGCGCTCATCACGCCGCTCCGGCCAGCTTGCGCTCGGCGATCCAGGCGTAGCCGTGTTCTTCGAGTTTATGCGCGAGTGACTTGTCGCCGCTTTCCACGATGCGACCATCGGCCAGCACATGCACGAAGTCGGGCACGATGTAGTCAAGCAGGCGCTGGTAGTGGGTGATCACGATGACGGCGCGTGATGGATCGCGCATCGCATTGACGCCGTCGGCGACCAGTTTCATCGCATCGATGTCGAGGCCGGAATCGGTTTCGTCGAGCACGGCAAGTTTCGGCTCCAGCACGGCCATCTGGAAGATCTCGTTGCGCTTTTTCTCGCCGCCTGAGAAGCCTTCGTTGACGGCGCGATGCAGCAGTTCGTCCTTCAAGTGCAGCACGGCGAGCTTTTCGCGGACGCGTTTCAGGAATTGCACGGAATCCAGTTCCTCCTCGCCGCGACGTTTGCGTTGCGCGTTGAGCGCGGTGCGCAGGAAGTAGGTGTTGTTGACGCCGGGAATTTCAACCGGATATTGAAACGCCAGGAACATGCCAGCGGCGGCGCGTTCTTCGGGATCAAGGTCGAGCAGATCCTTGCCTTCGTAGCTGACCGTGCCAGCAGTGATCTCGTAGCCTTCGCGACCGGCCAGGACATTGCCCAGCGTCGATTTTCCGGCGCCGTTGGGTCCCATCACGGCATGCACTTCGCCCGCGTTTACGGTGAGGCTCAAGCCTTTGAGAATTTCCTTGCCTGCGACGCTGGCATGGAGGTTTTCGATCTTCAACATGGTTTTTCTCTGGGACCCGCGGCCCCGCTCTTCAGTGTTGTGTGTCGACGTTGCGCGACGTGTAGATGTGCCGCTCGTTCAATGTGTGCCTACATCCGTGCGCTCGCCGCCAGTCGCTTCAGCGAATCACCATCGACGCGGCAGGCCAGCCACTGGCGGTCGACAGATGCACCGAGGCTTACGTAAAAATTGATCGCGTCCACATTCCAGTCCAGCACCGACCACTGCAGCCGATCGAGATTCTCGTCGCTGCACCGTTGCGCCAGTTGCGACAGGAGCGCCTTGCCGACGCCATGCCCGCGCTGTTCCGGGCGCACGAACAAGTCTTCCAGATAGATGCAATGACGACCGACAAAGGTTGAATAGTTATAAAACCACAAGGCGAATCCAGCGACGACACCATCGACCTCAGCGATCTCGCAAAACACGCGCGGTGCTTCTCCGAATAGCGAGCGTGCGATAT
>JAYUYW010000310.1:0-3773 GCA_043752325.1 Rhodanobacteraceae bacterium
GCCAAAACGGCCGTCGCACCTGCGGCCGCGTCGACCATATCCGCGCAGCAACGCGCTGACGCGGAAAAGTCGGCACGCGCGGCGGATGCCGAGCAGACCGCGAAAAACAGGGCAGCCACCGACAAGGCCAAGGCTGAAGGCACCACGCCCATCGGCAAGAAGTAACCGAATGCGCATCAGCGCCATCAGCCTGGATCTGGACGACACGCTGTGGCCGATCATGCCGGTCATGCTGCGTGTCGAACGCTGTGTCGACGACTGGCTGCGCGCGGAATGTCCTCAGGTCGCGGAACGCTGGCCAGTCGAGGCACTGCGCGATCTTCGCAATGAAATCAGCGCATCAAATCCGCACCTCTCGCACGACTACACCCAACAGCGCAAACTGACCTTGCGCCACGTTTTCACGCCGTTCGGTCTTGGCGAGGATTGGGTTGATCGCGCCTTCGGCATCTACGAGCGCGAGCGCAATCTTGTCGAATGCTACGACGATGCCGAAGCGGCACTGGAAGCACTCGCCGAGCGGCTGCCGCTGGTCGCGATCAGCAATGGCAATGCCGACCTCAAGCAGATGGCGCTGGGCAGGCATTTCATTTTCCAGATTGCTGCGCGCGAGTTCGGCAAGGCGAAACCCGATCCGTCGATTTTCCACCACGCCTGTGAACGACTCGGCTTGCCGGCCGCGCACGTGCTGCACGTTGGCGACGATCCACATGTGGACGTTGCTGGCGCACGCGACGCCGGGTTGCGAACGGCATGGATTAATCGCACCGGAAACAGTCGCGACGATGTCGGCGCCGATGTCGAGGTGAGCGACTTGCTTGCGCTGGTTGAGTGGGTGGACAAGTTGCCCGGCAACTGACCTCGCCACGTGCGCGTGCTTCTGCACGTCAGGCGAATCGGTGACTTTCACCACCCCGCTATAATCGTGCAGTTCTTTCCTGATGGGAGTTGCCATGTTTTTTCGAATCAGCCTGATCGCCGCTGCCGCATTGCTCGGTGCCTGTTCAGACGCGCCTCGCGACGTAACGCCAACGATTGTTGTGCCGCCGCCGGCAACATCCAACTCTGCGACGCCCGACGCCGGCGCCACGCTGAATTCCACCGTGGTTTTTACGGCCACGCCAGCAACAGTTCGCCGATGTGACGCCGCCGACGGTAACGCAACGGTGTCATTGAACTGGGACGTGCAGCCGGCGTCGATTGCGTTTGTCACCCTCATGGTCGGCGACAAGAAATTCGCCGAAGGCACCTCCAGCGGCACGTCGACCACCGGCAACTGGGTCCGCGACGACACCGTGTTCACCCTGGTCGACGCCGCGACGAGGAAGCCGCTGGCGACGTTGCAGATTCCGTTTGTTGAATGCTGATAACGAACCATCCATGCACGCCGCGCTGACCTCTGAAACCAACGACGCCACGCCGCTGATCGCGGTCGACGGGGAGCACTTCACGGCGCTCGCTGAGACACTCGGCGAGCAAGCCGCCGCGTGGTGCAAGGCCAACGACTTCGCCGGCGAAAGCGGCCGCATGCTGGCCCTTCCCGGTGAGCGTGGCGCGACGAGCGCGATGCTGGTTGGTTGCAGCCAACGCGACGGCATCTATGCGTTTGCCTCGCTGCCATCGCGACTGCCGCCAGGCCGCTACGCGCTGGACGCGCGTGGCATTGCGCTGGACTCGTCCAATGCCGCACTCGGCTGGGCGCTGGGTGCCTATCGATTTACACGTTATAAGCAAGCCAAGCGCGCGCCGGCGCAACTGGTCGTGAGCGCTGAAGTCAAATCGCAACTTTCAGCCTTGCTCGATGCCACCGCGCAGGTCCGCGATCTCATCAACACGCCCACCGAAGACATGGGCCCGGTCGAACTGGCCGCTGCGGTCCGCCAGCTCGCGCAGAAGCACGATGGCGACTATCGCGAATGGGTCGGCGACGAATTGCTGGCCGAGAATTTCCCAACCATCCACGCAGTCGGCCGCGCCAGCCATCGCGCGCCGCGCTTGGCGATGTTGAGTCACGGTAGCGCGGACGCACCGCATGTCGTCATCGTCGGCAAGGGCGTATGTTTTGACACCGGCGGCCTCGACATCAAGGGCGCCGACGGCATGCGCTGGATGAAGAAGGACATGGGCGGCGCAGCCCACGCCATTGGCCTCGCCAGCCTGGTCCTTGCCGAAAAATTACCGGTGCGATTGACCCTGCTGATCCCCGCCGTCGAGAACGCCATCGCCGGCAATGCGCTGCGCCCAGGTGATGTCGTGACTACGCGCGCTGGCATCAGTGTCGAGATCGACAATACCGACGCGGAAGGCCGCCTCGTCCTCTGCGACGCACTCGCCTACGCGAGTGAACTGAAGCCCGATCTCATTCTGGATTTCGCCACACTGACCGGCGCCGCGCGTATCGCGCTGGGACCTGACTTGCCCGCGCTGTTCGCCAATCGCGACGACATTGCCAACGAGTTACTCGACGCCGCCAGCGCGAAGCAGGATCCGCTCTGGCGCATGCCATTGTGGCGTCCCTACCTGACCATGCTTGAGTCGCACATCGCCGACCTCGCCAATTCTGGCCCGTCACGTCACGCCGGTGCCGTCGTCGCCGCGTTGTACCTGGAACGCTTCGTTACCGACTCGATCCCGTGGATGCATCTGGACGTCTATTCCTGGAATGACTCCGACAAACCCGGTCGCCCTCGCGGAGGGGAGGCTCAGGGTTTGCGCGCCTACATCGAGTTCCTCAAGCGTCGTTATCGCTGACGCGCGCTCCTTATTTGTCGCTTCGCTCGTGTTGGCTGTCGCCTGGCATTCCTTCGGTTGGCTATCGCCAATCTGGTAAGGCGTTTCGCCGGGCTGCCGCCCGCCGCTTCCTTCTCGTAGTTGGCTATCGCCAGACTGGTCAATGGTTTCTCTCGCCTGCCGCCCGCCGCTTCCTTCTTGTTGGCTGTCGCCAGACTGGTCAAGCGTTTCTCGCGCCTGCCGGCGCGCGAGCTACCTTTCTGCTCGCACAGAAACGTAGCCCAAAGATGCGACCCGATGGCCTGTCGGTCGTGCGGTGAAGCCGCACGACGTCGCAAGCACTGGCCGGGTTCGGCTGAAGGCACATCCTGTGCCGCAGCCGAAGCCACGCGGTCCCTCGCGCGGCCCGCAAGCGGCTGATCCATCCAGCACTTGCCGACAGGAACGGGCGGGTGGGTCAAAGGCACAGCGTAGCTGCGCTGTGCTGCTTTAGAACGTCATCCCGTTTCGGGGAGGCGAGCTGGCGAAGAAAAGGCCCGCAGGGTGGCCCGAATGGATTCGGGCCAGTTCGCTGTCAGCACAGGGATGTGCTGTCAGCGAACCCCGGAGCCATCTCGCGCAGTCGTGCAGCTTCATCGCACGACCGACCCGCCACGGGCGCATCTTTGGCCCACGTTTCTCTGCGAGGAGAAAGGTGGGGCGGTGGGCGGCAGCCCGGCGAAACGCTTGACCAGTCTGACGTAAGCCAAAGAAAGAGAGTCGGCGGGCGGCAGCCCAGCGAAGCGCTTGACCAGGTCGGCGACAGTCAAGGCGAGAGAAGCGAGGCGCTGCGCAGCCAGGCTACGTGAATTCCGATTCCTGCCTTGATGATCCTTTTCGACGCGATCTTGCGCGTTAGGGAACATCTGAACAAGTCGAATCGCCCATCGTGCTGAGAAGCGCCGGCTCGGCGTCTGCGTCTTGCGAAAGCTGCATGGGTTTGGATCGAACGACGAATGTGGCTGCTGTCCGCGGCAGCATAACAATGATCGATCACGCACCAA
>JAYUYW010000311.1:0-3763 GCA_043752325.1 Rhodanobacteraceae bacterium
GGGATGAGGTTGCCGGCAAGCGTCGCGGCGCGCATGCCCGCGACGATTTCCGTTTCATCGAGGAAGCCCTGCTCAAGATATCGATCAGTCAACAGTTCCGATGACTCGGCAATCGCTTCGATCATTCGCTCACGCGCGAGTTCGCTACGCGCGGAAAGCTCGACAGGAATGTCCCGATACTGGAACTTCATTCCCTGCGATTCTGCCTCCCAATAGATCGCCTTGCGACGAATCAAGTCGACGACTCCGCAAAATTCGCGTTCGCTGCCGATCGGTACTTGCAGCACGACCGGATGAGCCCCGAGGCGATCACGTAGTTGCTCGACGACAGCGTCAAGGTCGGCGCCAATGCGGTCCATCTTGTTGACAAAGGCAATGCGCGGAACCCGATGCTTGTTGGCCTGGCGCCATACCGATTCGGATTGCGATTGCACGCCGTTGACGGCACAGAGGACGAATACGGCGCCATCCAGCACGCGCAGGCTGCGCTCGACTTCAAGCGTGAAGTCGACGTGTCCGGGGGTATCGATGATGTTGAGGCGGTGGCTGGGGAAGGTGTGATCCATCCCTTCCCAGAAGCACGTTGTCGCGGCCGACGTGATCGTTATGCCGCGTTCCTGCTCCTGCTCCATCCAGTCCATGGTGGCAGCGCCGTCATGGACTTCGCCAATACGTTGATTGACGCCGGTGTAAAACAGGATGCGCTCAGTCGTCGTGGTCTTGCCGGCATCGATGTGGGCCATGATGCCGAAGTTGCGATAACGGTCGATGGGAGTGCTGCGTGCCACGATTGCACTCCCCGACCATGTCGCCGAAAACCGACGCAATTATTACCAACGATAGTGCGAGAACGCCTTGTTGGCTTCCGCCATGCGATGGGTTTCTTCGCGCTTCTTGACTGCGCCACCGCGGCTTTCCGAAGCTTCCAGCAGCTCGGCTGCCAGCTTGCGTGGCATCGTGTTCTCACCGCGCTTGCGCGCCGCATCGATCAGCCAACGCATTGCCAAAGCCTGGCGACGGGTTGAACGTACTTCGACCGGCACCTGATAGGTCGCACCACCGACGCGGCGGGATTTCACCTCAACCGCAGGAGCAACATTGCTGAGCGCTTTCTCGACCAGTTCGACCGGCTCGGAATTCTTCTCGGCAATCTGATCGAGCGCGCCGTACACGATCTTCTCGGCGACCGACTTCTTGCCGCTCTGCATGACCATGTTGATGAAACGGGCAATTACCAGGCTGCCGTGCTTTGGGTCGGGCAACGTGGTACGAACGGGAGTAAAACCTTTACGCGACATGATTTTCTTCTCAATGATGCGGCCAAGTGCGCCGCTTGATACTCAAGCGCTGGCGCGCCTGTCGGGGATGGGTGTTATCGAAATCAGACTTTCTTCGGGCGCTTTGCGCCGTACTTGGAACGTGACTGACGACGCTTGGTAACACCCGATGCATCAAGGCTGCCACGCACCGTGTGGTAACGCACGCCGGGCAAGTCCTTGACGCGGCCGCCGCGAATCAGCACGACCGAATGCTCTTGCAGGTTATGCCCTTCGCCACCAATGTAGCTGATGACTTCAAAGCCATTGGTCAAACGAACCTTGGCGACCTTGCGCAGCGCCGAGTTAGGCTTCTTTGGCGTCGTCGTGTAGACACGCGTGCAGACGCCGCGGCGCTGCGGGCAGTTGGCGAGTGCCGGCGAGGCGCTCTTGTACTCTTTCGGATGGCGCGGTTTGCGCACCAGCTGGTTGATTGTCGCCATTCGAATTTAAGTCCTGGAGAAAGCAAAAGGCAGGCCGAGAACGGTCCACCGAGCAGAAAATGATAACAAGTCGTTTCCGACGCCGTCAAGGTGAAGGCTACTTGTCGATTGGCACCGGACGCCTGTCCGGCGTCCGGCATTTGCGCTTTTACTAGCCGGCTTCGCCGTCAGCTGCCACCGGTTCGGCGACGCTGGCAACAGTGCCGAGCGCTTCACGCTCCGAATCGGTCAATTGACCAACGGCGCTGCGGCGCTTGGAGTGATAAGCCAAGCCGGTACCGGCCGGGATAAGACGACCGACGATGACGTTTTCCTTCAAGCCGCGCAGCGTATCGCGAGTACCACGAACAGCGGCCTCGGTGAGTACGCGCGTGGTTTCCTGGAACGACGCCGCCGAAATGAACGACTCGGTTGCCAGCGATGCTTTGGTGATGCCCAGCAACACCGGTGTGTATTCCGCCGGCAAATCGCCACGGCCAACCACGGCGGCATTTTCTTCCAGCACGCGCAAGCGATCCATCTGCTCACCACGCAGGAAGCGGCTGTTTCCAACGTCACTGATCTCCACCTTGCGCAACATTTGGCGAATGATTGCTTCGATGTGCTTATCGTTGATCTTGACGCCCTGCAAACGATAGACGTCCTGGATTTCCTTGGTCAGGTACGACGCCAGCGGCTCGACACCGAGCAGGCGCAGGATGTCATGCGGGCTTGGCTCGCCGTCGACGACCGTCTCGCCCTTCTCCACATGCTCGCCTTCGAAGACGATCACATGACGCCACTTCGGAATCAGCTCTTCGTGCTCGTTGCCATCGGCATCCTTGATAATCAGGCGCTGCTTGCCCTTCGTGTCCTTGCCAAAGCTGACGATGCCCGAGCGCTCGGCCAGGATCGCCGGCTCCTTCGGCTTGCGTGCTTCGAATAAATCGGCGACGCGCGGCAGACCACCGGTGATGTCGCGGGTCTTTGACGTTTCCTGCGGGATACGCGCGACGATGTCGCCAACACCCACTTCCACGCCCTGCTGCAAGGACACGATGGCGCCGGCTGGCAGGAAGTACTGCGCCGGAATATCGGTGCCAGGCAAGCGCAGTTCGCCGCCCTTCTTGTCGAGGATGCGAACGGTTGGACGCATGTCCTTGGCCATCGTGCCGCGACGCTTGGGATCGGTGACGACCGAACTGGCAAGGCCAGTCAGGTCATCGACCTGTTCCAGCACGGTGATGCCGTCGAGGAAGTCGACGAAGTGGATTACACCGGCCACTTCCGAAACGATCGGATGGGTATGCGGATCCCATTTCGACACAAACTGGCCGGCCTTTACTGCCGAGCCATCCTTCTGCTCGATCACGGCACCGTATGGCACCTTGTAGCGCTCACGCTCGCGACCGTGCTGATCCATGATCGACAGCTCGCCGGAACGCGACACCGCAACCAGGTGACCGGCCTTGTGCTGGACGGTCTTGATGTTGTTGAACTTGAGGTTGCCGGTGGTCTTGACCTGGATGCTGTCGATTGCCGCCGCACGCGACGCCGCACCACCGATGTGGAAGGTACGCATGGTCAGCTGGGTGCCGGGTTCGCCAATCGACTGTGCGGCGATGACGCCGACCGACTCGCCGATGTTGACCAGGTGTCCACGAGCCAGGTCGCGTCCATAGCAATTGGAGCAGATGCCGAAGCTCGCCTCGCAGGTGATTGGCGAGCGAACCAGCACCGACTGCACGCTGGCTTTTTCAAGCTTGTCGACGATTCGCTCGTCGAGCAAGGTGCCGCGCTCGACAATCGGATCTTCATCGTTGCCGGGCGCATAAACGTCGGCAGCGGTGACACGACCCAGCACGCGATCACGCAAGGCTTCGACGACATCGCCGCCTTCGACGATCGATGTCATGGTTACGCCGTGCTGCGTTTCGCAATCGACGATGGTGACCACCACGTCCTGCGCCACGTCGACCAGACGACGGGTGAGGTAACCCGAGTTGGCGGTCTTCAATGCCGTAT
>JAYUYW010000312.1:0-9331 GCA_043752325.1 Rhodanobacteraceae bacterium
GAAGATGCCCGAGGATGCGGTCAAGCATGCGACGCAAGCGTTGGAGACCGTCAAGGCGGCCATCCGTGCTCGCGTGGAGCATCCCTTCCGCGTCATCAAACGGCAATTTGGTTATCAGAAGGTGCGCTTCAAGGGGCTGGCCAAGAACACCGCGCAGCTGCCTGCGTGCAGTCAATCAAAGTAGCGCTTCTGGGCCCCTACAATGCGCGTGCCGAATTTTTTGGTTATGTCTTGAAGAAGTCCGATTTTCATTTCGAATTACCGAGCGAGTTGATCGCGCAGCAGCCGTTGGCGCAGCGTTCCGCGAGTCGATTGCTGGTAATCGATGCGGCGGCTGATCGTGTCGATGATCGGCACTTTGTCGAACTGCCGGATTTGCTGCGTGCAGGCGACTTGCTGGTCTTTAACGACACGCGGGTTTTGCCGGCGCGTCTGTCCGGGCACAAGGAAAGCGGTGGCGCCGTCGAGATTCTTGTTGAACGCGTATCGGCGGCGCAGACGGCGCGGGCGCAGCTGGGCGTCAGCAAGAAGCCGAAGGCGGACAGCCGCATCGTGCTGAGTGATGGAACGGAGCTGACCGTGCTGGGGCGCTACGGCGAATTCTTCGAGCTGCGTTGTGAACCAAAGGAAACGTTCGAACAGTTGTTGCTGCGGCTGGGTCGCATGCCTCTGCCGCCATACATCGAGCGCGATGCAGAAGACGCCGACCTTGAGCGCTACCAGACGGTTTTCGCCCGCGAGACCGGCGCGGTCGCAGCGCCGACCGCCGGCCTGCATTTTGATGAAGCGCTGCTGCAAAGCCTGCGTGATCGCAGTGTCGAACTTGGTTATGTCACTCTGCATGTCGGCGCCGGCACCTTCCAGCCGATGCGTGTCGAAGCGTTGAGCGAACACGTGATGCATCGCGAGTGGTTGAACGTCGGTCCGGCGCTGATCGAGCAGATTCGCGAAACGCGAGCGCGCGGCGGTCGCGTGATTGCGGTCGGTACCACAGTAGTGCGTGCGCTGGAGAGCGCATCGTGTACTGGCGAGCTGCAACCATTTGCCGGCGAGACGCAGATTTTCATTTTTCCGGGCTATCGCATACGAAGCGTTGATGGCCTGGTCACCAATTTCCATCTGCCCGAATCGACTTTGCTGATGCTGGTCAGCGCCTATGCCGGTCGCGATCGCACGTTGGCGGCGTACCAACATGCGGTCGAAGAGCGATATCGATTCTTCTCATACGGCGATGCCATGTTGATCTGGCCGCCTGCCGAACACGACAACGCGGTCCATGAAAATGCAATTTGAGTTGCTCGGCAGAAGCGGTCGCGCACGCCGTGGGCGCGTGACGTTCGCGCGCGGCACCGTCGAGACGCCGGCGTTCATGCCGGTCGGCACTTACGGCTCAGTCAAGGCGATGACGCCGCGTGACCTGCGCGAGATCGGCGCCGAGATTATTCTGGGCAACACCTTCCATTTGTTCCTGCGTCCGGGTCTCGACGTTGTGCGCGAATTCGGAGGCCTGCATCGTTTCATTGGCTGGGAGAAACCGATCCTCACCGACTCGGGCGGTTTCCAGGTTTTCTCGCTGGCACACAAACGCAAGATTGTCGAGGAAGGTGTGACCTTTGCGTCGCCGGTCGATGGCAGCAAGGTGTTTCTGTCGCCGGAAACGTCGATGCAAATCCAGACCGTTCTGGATTCGGATATAGCGATGATCTTCGACGAGTGCACACCGTACCCCGCCACCGAGCGCGATGCGCGCACGTCAATGCAGTTGTCGTTGCGCTGGGCGCGACGTTCACGCGAAGCATTCAATCAATTGGATAATCCAAACGCGCTGTTCGGAATTGTGCAGGGCGGCATCCATCCCGCGCTGCGCAGCGCGTCGTTGGACGGCTTGCAGGAAATCGGTTTTGACGGGTACGCAATCGGTGGCCTTGCCGTCGGCGAGCCGGAAGACGAACGCAAACAGACCCTCGACGCGCTTGAACCCCAACTGCCCGTCGACAAGCCGCGCTACCTTATGGGCGTCGGTCGGCCGGAGGACCTGGTCGACGCGGTCCGTCGTGGCGTGGACATGTTCGATTGCGTGATGCCGACACGCAACGCACGCAACGGTTTCCTGTTCACCCGCCACGGTACGCTGCGAATCCGCAACGCGAAGTATCGCCAGGACACGCGGATGATCGAGGACGGTTGCGCCTGTTATTCATGCGCAAACGGCTTCAGTCGCGCCTACCTGCGCCATCTCGACAAGTGCAACGAAATCCTCGCCAACCAGCTCGCGACCATCCACAACTTGCACTACTACCAGTGGCTTATGCAGGGATTGCGCGCGGCGATCGTCGACGATCGGCTCGACGCGTTCGTTGCCGGGTTTCATGCGCTGCGTGCGGACGGCGTTCCGGACTGATCCATGCGCACACTCGACGAATGGCTGGACTACCAGCAGCGCATCCATCCGCGCGAAATCGAGCTGGGACTGGACCGCATCCGCGCGGTCTGGGAACGCTTGGGATCACCTGCGCCAGCGCCGACGGTCATCAGTGTCGGCGGCACCAACGGCAAGGGTTCGACCGTTGCGTTTCTTGAAGCGATGACGCGTGCCGCTGGCTTGCGTGTCGGTGCATTCACGTCGCCGCATCTGCTCGCCTACAACGAACGCATGCGTATCGATGGCGTTGACAGCGACGATGCCGCCCTGATCGATGCATTCGAACGTATCGAGCTCGCGCGTGGAGAGATTGCGCTGACCTATTTCGAGTTCAATCTGCTCGCGGCGGTGTGTTTGTTTGCCGATGCAAACCTGGATCTTGCCGTCCTGGAAGTCGGCCTCGGTGGACGCCTCGATGCGGTCAACCTGATCGATGCCGACGCAGCCATCGTGACGACGATCGACCTCGATCATCAGGACTGGCTTGGCAACGATCGAGACAGCATCGGTCGCGAGAAGGCCGGCATCTTTCGCGCGGGTCGACCTGCGGTGATTGGTGAATCCAACCCGCCTGAGGGATTGCTCGCCGAAGCCAAACTGACAGGCGCAAACATGATTCGTCGCGATGCCGGCTATGCCGTCGAACGCCAAAGCCACTACTGGATCTGGCGCAGCAATGCCATTGAACTTGAGCTTCCGCTACCGGCGTTGTCCGCGTCGGCGCAGATCGACAACGCCGCCTCGGCGATTGCAGCACTACATGCCTTGCGTGGACGCCTCGGCTGGAACCCGCGCGCCTTGGCGGCTGGCATTGCCGATGCGCGATTGCCGGGGCGCTTGCAACGCAGCGTCTCCGAAACAGGCATCGAATTGCTGATCGACGTAGCGCACAACCCGCAGGCTGCGCGACAACTCGCACAGTATCTTTCTGACCACCCGCCTCGTGGCCGCAGCATTGCCGTATTCGGCGCGCTGGTCGACAAGGATGTGGCGGCTATCGTCGCCGTGCTGGATGGCGCGTTCGATCGCTGGTATCTCGGCGGCCTGGATGGCTCGACCGCTCGCGGATTGGATGCGACGACGTTGCACGGGCGCGTGGCGCCAGCGCTATCGAGTGGGGTGACGAAACATGCGGATATCGCCGACGCACTCGATGCCGCGCAAGCTTCGGCTCGGAGTGGCGACCTGGTCGTCGCCTTCGGGTCCTTCCACGTCGCCGCGACAGCCATGAAGATGGCGGCGCGCGACCAATACCTGCCCAGTGCAACAGTGGGCGTAACCAGCCTGCGGCTATAATCGCCGCCCCGACGAAGCGTCCCCGCTCGAGCTCGATGGACAACTCCGTGAAACAACGACTACTCGGTGCCGCCGTCCTGATTGCCCTCGCGATCATCTTCGTCCCGATGTTGCTGACCGGGCCCGGCCCCAACCGCGCATCGGAGACGGCGAATTTGCAGGCGCCGCCGACGCCGGACCGCCGCTTCCAGGAACGCACCCTGTCGCTGGACGTGCCCTCGCCAGATTCAACGTCCGGGCAACCGACAACGGCCACGGACAACCCCGTTGAAGCGCCGGACCCGAACCGGATTGCGACGGTCGATACCGCCACCGCGCCGCCATCGGAGCAGACCCAAGTGATTGACGAGCCCGCCGTCAGCACAATGTTACCGGCCGCAACCACAGCGCCATCCACCGCACCGTCGTCCACGCCATCGTTGCCGACACCAGCGACTGCCTCCAGCGCCGACGACCTGCCCGGAACGGCGGCCAATGGCAGCTATTTTGTCCATCTCGGCGATTACGGCGCGAAAAGGAATGCGGTCGACCTGACCGCGACGCTGAAAAAATCCGGTTATGCCGCTTTCACCGAAGCGAGCACGTTTGGCGGCAAGCCGACCTTGCGCGTTCGGGTCGGCCCTTTCGCCGATCGCGCCGCCGCCGAGGCGACCCGTCTGCGGATCAGCCAGACCAGCGTTCGCGCGCCGGCCAGCGTCGTCCAGAACGCCAGTAATGCAAAAGTCGCGTCGCCTTCGGTTGAAAAGGCCGACCCGCCGGCAGCCGCGTCATTATCGCCGGCGCCCGCTTCGACCCCGGCCGAAGCCGCTGGGTGGGCCGTGCAACTAGGTGCATTCGCCACTATCGACGAAGCCAACCGATTGCGCGACAACGCTCGCGCCGCGAGCTTTCCGGTCTACATCGACAAGGTGACTCGTGAAGGGAAACCAATGTGGCGCGTCCGCATCGGCCCGCACGCCAATCGTGGCAGCGCGGACGCGGCGCTCGCTCGGGTCAGCGAGCGCTTGAAGATCGAAGGCGTCGTTGTGTCGAGCCCGTGAATTACCCGTTCGGCGTAATCCGCAGCGATGCGCCGCCCCGACTGCTCTGGAACGCCCGATCTGGCGGGAGTCAAAAAAGGTGAACTACGCCGACATCGCGATCCTTTTTGTACTCGGGCTGTCGGTTATCGTCGGGCTGTTGCGTGGTTTCGTATCGGAAGTGTGGGCGTTGGCATGCTGGATTTTCGCAGGCTGGGTCGCGTGGTATTGCGGTCCGTTTGTAGAAACCTGGTTGCCGCAGGATTTCGCGTCGCCCGGGCTGCGCCTGGTGATGGCTTACGTTGGCTGTTTCATTCTGGTCGTGATCGCGGGATCACTGGTCGGCTATTTGCTGAGGCGGTTGGTCAGTGGCAGCGGCTTGTCGGGGACGGATCGACTGCTCGGGCTGGTATTTGGCCTGGCGCGCGGCATCGCCATCATTGTGCTGCTGGTATTGATGCTCGGCTTCACGCCGTTCCATCGAGACGCCTGGTGGCAGGAATCGCGTCTGATGCCGACATTCGAGTCCGCAGCGACATGGGTAAAAGCCTATTTGCCAGCGGAGCTGTCAAACTATTTGCGATCAGATGACGCTGCCGAAGGGCAGGACGATGCTGACACGCCCAAGCGCGGTGCGGTGCTGGTAAAAGATCTGCCGCCGCGAGGGCAGGGTCTATCGGAGCAGGTTGATCCAGAACGGGTCGATCCCGCTCGGACCGAACCAAAGCGGCCAAAACCCGAATCTTCTCGGCGCTAGATTCTCCACAACGCAACCAACGAGTCACGGCATGTGCGGAATCATCGGAATCGTCGGCAAGTCGGAAATTGCGTCGTCGCTGTACGACGGGCTGACCGTGTTGCAGCATCGTGGCCAGGATGCAGCCGGCATCGCGACCATCGATGGCGCGAGGTTGCGCCTGCACAAGGGTTCGGGTTTGGTCCGAGACGTTTTCATGCCCAAGGACATGCTCAGCCTTCGCGGCACTGTCGGCATCGGTCATTGCCGCTATCCAACTGCGGGTTCGATTGATTCGGACGAAGCCCAGCCGCTGTACGTGAATTCGCCGTACGGCATTGCGCTCGCCCACAACGGAAATCTCATCAACACGGCAGCATTGCGCCGCGAAATTTTCGAGGACGACCGCCGCCACGTGAACACGAGTTCGGATTCAGAAATCCTGCTCAATGTGATGGCTCATGAGCTCCAGATCCAGGATCGATTGAAGCTGTCTCCGGACCATATCTTCAAGGCCATCGCTGGCGTCTATGCGCGCTGTCGCGGTGGCTATGCCGTGGTGTCGCTGCTGTTGGGCTACGGCCTCGTCGCGTTCCGCGATCCGAATGGCATTCGTCCGCTCGTGCTGGGCGAACGCGACACGGAGGACGGCAAGGAATACGCGGTCGCGTCGGAATCGGTCGCACTCGACATTCTCGGTTTCCGCCTGATGCGCGACGTGGCGCCGGGCGAGGTGGTGTTGGTGACTGAATCGGGCGAACTGCACACCCGTCACTGCTCGGAACCGGCGCAACACGCGCCATGCATCTTCGAGTACGTTTATTTCGCACGGCCCGATTCGATGATGGAAGACGTGTCGGTCTACAAGGCTCGCTTGCGCATGGGCGAAAAGCTGGCCGAGAAAATTCGCCGCCTGCGTCCTGACCACGACATCGATGCGGTCATCCCGATTCCCGATACCTCGCGCACGTCGGCGTCTTCGCTGGCGCTGGCTCTAGGTGTTCCGATGCGCGATGGCTTCGTCAAGAACCATTACATCGGCCGCACGTTCATCATGCCGGGGCAGAGCGAGCGGGTGAAACAGGTGCGTCGCAAGTTGAATCCAATTCACCTCGAATTCCGGCGCAAGGCAGTGCTTCTGGTCGATGATTCGATCGTGCGCGGCACTACATCCAAGCAGATCATCCAGATGGCTCGCGATGCCGGTGCGCGCAAAGTTTACATCGCTTCCGCTGCACCGCCGGTGCGCTATCCGAACATCTACGGTATCGACATGCCGGCTGCGGCCGAGCTGGTCGCGCATGGCCGTACGATTGAAGAAATCGAGCAAATCCTCGGTGCTGACTGGCTGGTCTATCTCGACCTGCACGATTTGATCGAAGCAGTCGCCGACGGCAATGAGTCACTCAAGCATTTCGATACCTCGTGTTTTTCCGGCGAATACGTCACCGGCGTGGAACCAACCTATTTGAACGAGTTGGAATTCAGCCGTTCCGATGAAGCGCAGGCGGCGCTGCGTCAGGCTGGTTGACGCGATGTGATAATCGTCATGATCGGCGTCGACGACGTGCGCCGTTTCCAGCCGATATCATGCCGACCATGCAAAACCGATTAACGCAGCGTTAGCGTCATGGTGGGCCAGACTTCACTGTTTGCCGCCGCGCGAGCGTGCCTGCACAGCAGCAGCCCTGGCGACAAGATGGCGCTGACTCGGCAAGCCGCGCTGGATTACGCTGACGGCAAGTTGTCGGTTGAGCATGGCGACCCTGTCGAATCCATCGGTGATCCCGGTCGGCCGCCGAAACCGACGTTGGTCGATGCCCGCCAATTGCCGCGACGGGGCCTCGGCAGCGTCGGCGGGCGCGCCGCCTTGATACATGCCGTGGCACATATCGAATTCAATGCGATCAACCTGGCGTGGGATGCGGTCTACCGATTTCGCGATATGCCCGTTGCCTACTACGCCGATTGGGTGGCGGTTGCGTCGGACGAGGCGCGTCACTTTGGCATGGTGTGCGAGCGGCTTGAAGCGCTGGGTTTCAGCTACGGCGATTTCGATGCCCACAACGGCCTGTGGGATATGGCGGTGCGCACAGCGGGCTCCTGCCTTGAGCGCATGGCGCTGGTGCCGCGCGTGCTGGAAGCACGTGGACTGGACGTGACACCCGCGATGATCGAGCGCCTGAGCCAAGTCGGCGATAGCGAATCCGTTGCTTTGCTCGAAGTAATCCTCGACGAAGAAGTCGCTCATGTCGCCGCTGGCACACGCTGGTTCCACTGGTGCTGCGACCGCGCAGGTGTCGAGCCCGACACCACCTTCGACCAACTGATTGAAAAACATCTGCATGGCAGTGTGAAAGGTCCGTTCAACGTCGAAGCGCGACTTGCCGCCGGCTTCAGCCACGCCGAGCTGGAACGTCTGATGGCCTCCGCCGCGTGAGCAGGCGTATCGCGATGTTCGCTGCGATCAGCATCGTGCTGATTATTGGCATCGTATTGATGGCCGCTGGCGTGCCATGGACGTCGCCACTCGCACCGGCCGAGAGGCGTCATCTTGAGCCAGGCGATTTCCAGATCGTGATGGGGTCGTCGCTGCACACGGAAGCCGGTCTGGAGGTCAGCGCCGTCGGCAACGAGCGCGTCGCCTTGCAGGCGCTGCCGCTGGGCATGCCGGGCATTGATGCTGCCAACTTCGCCGTGTTGCACTACCGCTTTGAAAACTTTCCACGCACGCTGGAACTGTCGCTGATGTTCCGTCGTGCCAGCGATCCGGATGATGTACAGGTTGTATCGCTGCCGTGGCCGGGTCGCGGCAATTCGGCCTTGAACCTGCGTGACGTTCCAAGCTGGAAAGGCCAGATCACTGAAATCGGTTTCATCCAAGCCGCGACGCCGCAATTGATTCCGAATGGAATTCCGTTCACGCCGTTCCGCCTGGTCGATGCTCAGTTGTGGTCGCCCTCGTGGCGCGGCGGGCTTGCCGCGCTGTCGACCGACTGGCTGGCGTACCGGCCGTGGGGATTGTTCGCGGTCAGCTCGGTCGACCAGGAAGCTGGCAGCAACCTGCCGCGGCGCCCTGCGCTGTTGTTGGTGGTCGAGGCGGCGATTGCCATCGTCGGAGTAGTTGGCCTGTTGCTGTTCGGCCGGCGCCGGCGCGAATTCCGGATAGGCATTCTTGCGACATTCGCGGTCGGCTGGTTGTTGCTGGATGCGGTCTGGGTCGGCCAGTTGTATGAGCGTCAGGCAACGACACGAAAGGTCTACGCCGGCAAAAGCTGGCCCGAGCGGGAGCGGTTGGTGCCGGATGACGATTTGCTCAAGGCAGCTGATCGCCTTCGCGACGTGGTTGCGCGCTTTGATCCGCCACCACGCGTCGTCATTCATACCGCTTCACCGGTCGAGATGAACCGTTTGCAATATCTCGCCCTGCCGGTCAATGCTGCATTGCTGGTTTGGTCGATCGATCCGATGCGCTACCAATTCCCGCCCGGCACCTTGCTGGTGCTCTACGGCATCCAGGACTGGACCTACGATGCCGACAGCCGTCAGGTGCGTACTCCCGACCTTACATTCCCGTCCGAGCCTGTGTTGGAGGAAGGTGCGCTGCGTATATTCCGCATCATCGAGCGGGAGCAACTCTGATGTTCATCTACGTCCTGACGTGGCTGGTCATGCTGCTCGCCGGAACTGGCGTTGCTGCAGCCGCGTTGGGCCGGCCGCGACATGGATTCGCGGTTGTATTGAACCTTGGTGCCGGCGGCATGCTTGGCCTGTTGTTGGCCGGAACGCTCGCCACGTTCATCGGCGGCAATGCCGGTGCCGACGTGCTGGTACGCGTGCTGTCGGTACTTGCATTGA
>JAYUYW010000313.1:0-9308 GCA_043752325.1 Rhodanobacteraceae bacterium
ATCGATCTGTGAGCGGCATCAATCGAATTGACGCTCGCTTTGCCCAGTTGAAGTCGTCCGGCCGCAAGGGGCTGATTCCGTTCATGACGGCAGGCGATCCGCTGCCCGATGCAACGGTGGCGATCATGCATGCGCTGGTCGCTGCGGGTGCGGACGTGCTGGAGCTTGGGATGCCTTACTCCGACCCGGTTGCCGATGGCCAGGTGATCCAGCATGCAGGCGAAAGGGCGATTGCCAAGGGTGTTGGCCTGCGCGACGTGCTTGGATGGGTGCGCGAATTTCGTAACAGCGATATGCTCACGCCGGTCGTGTTGATGGGTTATCTCAATCCGATCGAGTTCTATGGCTACACGGCTTTCGCAAGTGATTCGATCGAGGCCGGCGTTGACGGTGTGTTGATCGTCGATGTTCCGGTCGAAGAGGCAGCGACGCTTGCGCCATTGCGCGACGCCGGGCTGCACCAAATCTTCCTGGTAGCGCCGACAACGACCAAACAACGTCTCGCAACAATTCGCGCGATTGCTAAGGGATTCGTCTACTACGTGTCGTTCAACGGCATCACCGGCGCCAGCCGGATCGATCCGGATGCAGTGCGCGCAAAGGTCGAAAACATAAAAGCGGGCGGCGACATACCTGTTGCGGTGGGTTTCGGCGTTCGCGATGCTGAAACTGCATCAAGCATTGCCGCATTCGCCGATGCTGTAGTGATCGGCAGCGCGCTAGTGGCGCGCCTTGCCGAAAGTTCGAGCGCGGAAACCGCGTGTAACGCCGCGACGGATTTCCTGGCCCCAATCCGCGCGCGACTGGACCGTAGCGCAGCATTTGTGGCTCACTGACGATCAATGATTGGATTGATCGCATGAACTGGCTACAAAAAATCATGGCTCCGCGAGCCCGAACCGACGGTACATCGAACAAGACCAAGGTGCCGGAAGGGCTCTGGGAAAAGTGCGGCGGTTGCGCGGCGGTGCTGTATGGGCCGGAACTGGAAGCGAACCTGATGGTCTGTCCCAAATGCGGCTTCCATCATGCGATTCGCGCTCGTGTGCGACTCGCGGCATTGCTTGATGAAGGCAGTAGCAACGAACTGTTCGCCGCGCTGGAACCAACCGACACATTGAAATTTCGCGATACCAAGAAGTATCGCGACCGCATCGTTGCTGCGCAGAAGGCGACCGGCGAGAAAGACGCGATGGTGGTCATGCAGGGTCAGCTCAAGGACAACGACTTGATTGCCGCAGCGTTCGATTTTGCCTTCATGGGCGGCTCAATGGGTTCCGTGGTTGGCGAGAAATTCACGCGCGGCGCGGAACGCGCGCTTGAGAAGCGTTGCCCGTTCGTCTGCTTCGCGGCGACTGGCGGCGCGCGCATGCAGGAAGGGCTGTTCTCGCTGATGCAGATGGCGAAAACCTCGGCCGCCCTCGGGCGTCTGCGTAATGCTGGCTTGCCCTACATCTCGGTGTTGACCAACCCTACGACTGGCGGAGTCTCAGCCAGCCTTGGCATGTTGGGCGATATCAATATCGCCGAGCCCAAGGCATTGATTGGCTTTGCCGGCCCGCGCGTAATCGAACAAACCGTGCGAGAAACCCTCCCGGAAGGCTTCCAGCGTTCCGAGTTCCTGGTCGAGCATGGCGCCGTCGATGTGATCGTCGACCGTCGCGAAATGCGCGAGAAGCTGGCCGCGATGCTGGCTCTGCTGATGCGCCAACCTCGCGCTGCCTGAGCGGTCGCGCTTCGCATTGCGTCAGCTTCTTCGAAACAGGTACTGCCTTCGATGGCGTCTGTCGATTAAGATGGGCACCGATCCGGCTTGGCAACGTGGTACTGCATTCGCGTAGCTGGCGGCCGGATCAATCCGCCGGCTCTCGCCTGGCGGCATCCGCACCTTGATAACGGGGAGAATAAAAATGTCGAAAGGACAATCGCTGCAAGATCCATTCCTGAACGCATTGCGCCGTGAGCGCGTGCCGGTTTCGGTATTCCTGGTCAACGGCATCAAGTTGCAAGGAACCATCGAATCGTTCGATCAGTTCGTCGTGCTGTTGCGGAACACCGTCAGCCAGATGGTCTACAAACACGCCATCTCGACCGTGGTACCCAGCCGCAACGTGCGCATCGCGGGCCCGGATGGCCCGGTCGGCGGCCCTGAGTCCGACCACCTCGACCACGTGGAGTAGGGCTCCTGTTCGAACGATCAAAAGGCGGCGAGCGCGCCCTGCTGTTGCAGCCGCTGGGGCAGGACAAAGCAGTCCTCGACGAATTCTCGGAGCTGGCCCGCTCGGCCGGTGCCGAGGTGGTCGGAACCCTGACTGCACGAATGGATCAGCCCAGCCCACGTTACTTCGTTGGCAGCGGCAAGGCCGAAGAACTCAGGCAACAGCGTCACGCCGATAACGCCGACCTGATCCTGGTCAACCATTCGCTGTCGCCGGTGCAGGAACGTAACCTGGAAAAACTGTGCGAATGTCGCGTCGTTGATCGCAAGGGCCTGATCCTCGACATTTTCGCCCAGCGCGCGCGTTCGCACGAAGGCAAGCTGCAGGTCGAGCTGGCTCAGCTCAAGCACATGTCGACGCGCCTCGTGCGCGGCTGGACCCATCTGGAACGTCAGCGGGGCGGTGGCATTGGCTTGACCGGCCCTGGTGAAACCCAGTTAGAGCTGGATCGGCGCTTGCTCGCCGACCGGGTCAAGCAACTCAACAAGCGTCTGGACAAGGTGGAGATTCAGCGCAGGCAGTCGCGGCGTTCGCGCCAGCGTGCGGAAACGCCAGTGGTTGCCTTGGTGGGCTATACGAATGCAGGCAAATCGACGCTATTCAATGCGATGACGCGTGGCGAGGTGTATGCCGCCGACCAGTTATTCGCGACGCTGGACCCGACCTTGCGTCGTCTCGAAGGCCTGGACTGTGGCCCCGTTTTGCTGGCCGACACGGTCGGCTTTGTGCGCGACCTGCCGCATGATCTCGTCGCTGCCTTCCGTTCGACCTTGGCCGAAGCGCGCGATGCCGATCTGTTGCTCCATGTGATTGATGCGGCCGATCCCGAGCGCGATCGGCGTATCGCCGATGTCGCGGCGGTTCTGGAAGATATTGGAGCCGGAGACGTGCCGCAGCTTGCGGTGTTCAACAAGGTCGACAATCTTGAAGAGCCCATCTTGCGTACTGATCAGGATGGCGACGGCGTGCCGATCCGGGTATGGCTGTCCGCACTGAAAGGGAATGGCATTGACGGCCTGCGCGATGCGATCGCGAAACGTCTTGGTAACGAACGCATCGACGCGTTACTCGACCTGCCGTTGAGCGCAGGCCGCTTGCGTGCCCGCTTGCACGAGCAAGCCTTGGTGCTGGAAGAAACCGCGACCGACGGCGGCTGGAGAATTCGCATCGACGCACCGCGCGCGGTGATCGAACCGTTGTTCGGCTTGCCAGGAGGTGATGGTGCTTGGCTGCGATCGCAACTTCAAGCTCCGGCGAGCGACGACTGGCTGGAGTGAGTCAAGAGTCGCTCGGTTGCCCGCTATCGCCACAAAATCTACAATCAACCTTTGACGTCACGCGTGTTCGCTTGAATTTCGCGACCGCGCCTCGAAGTCTGCACAGCATTCAACGCGAGCCGACCTGTTCGGAAGCGCAATTCGATCCGCATTCCCCCGCACGCGATCAATGGTCCGATCCTGAATCGGGCGGCAGGATGGCACCGCATCAACGAGGTAAACGGCATGGCTTGGAACGAACCCGGTAGTGGCAAAAAGAACGATCCTTGGCGCGATAGCGGCGGCGGTGGCAACCGTGGTAGTGGCCCGGATTTCGATGCCGCGATGCGCCGAGTCAAGAACTGGTTCGGCCAACTTGGCGGTGGTGCCGGCGGCTTTGGCATGGCCGCGCTGGGCTTGCTGCTGGCCTGGTTGTTGTTCGATTCCTGGGTGCAAGTCAACGCCAACCAGTCCGGCGTGGTGTTGCGATTCGGCGAGTTCAATCGCCTGTTGCCGCCTGGTTTCAATATCAAGTGGCCGGGTCCAGTCGAAACGGTGATGAAGGTCGAAGCCAAGAACATCCGTTCGACCTCGGACCAGGTTCGCATGCTCAGTAACGACGAGAACATCGTCGTCGTTGATTTCAACGTGCAGTACGAAGTCAATGACCCGCGCAAATTCCTGTTCGGCGTGAAGGACCCGGACAGCACACTGTCCGCTGCGGCCGAGAGCGCGGTGCGAACCGTGGTGGGCGCCAGCACGATGGACATGATCCTGTCCGGCCAGCGTGCCGAGTTGATGATCAACGCCAAGCGCTTGCTGCAGGAAACCATGGATCAGTACGGCACCGGCCTGTCGATCACCGAACTAAATTTCCAGAATATTCGGCCGCCACAAGAAGTCCGCGAAGCGTTCGACGATGCCAACCGTGCGTTGCAGGACAAGCAGCGCGCCGAGGAACTGGCCAAAGCCTATGCCAGCCAGATCCTGCCCGAAGCGAGAGGTGATGCGTCCAAAACCCGCGTCGAGGCGGAAGGCTACAAAGCCGCGCGGGTCGCGAGAGCCAAGGGTGAAGCCGATCGCTTCAGCCTTATCGAACAACAGTTCCGTGCCGCGCCCGACGTGACGCGGAAACGCCTTTACCTGGAAACAATGCAACAAGTGGTCGCCGATACGCCGAAGATCATCGATGGCAGCAACGGCAAAAACGTGCTGTATGTGCCGGTCCCCGGCGAGGTCACGGCGGCGCCTGCGCCTGCGCCTGCGACTGCTGTTGCTGGAGTCGTCGGTGAAGCAACCGTCGCCGAGACCAAGGAGAGCCGCTGATGCGCAAGGTAATTATTGTCGTTGCTGTCGCCGCCGTGCTGGCGATGCTCAATTGCTTCTTCATCGTTCGTGAAAGCCAGACCGCACTGGTCACCCAGTTCGGACGTATCGAACGCACCGGATTCGCGCCAGGTTTGCATTTTAAATTGCCGGTCGTGCAACAGGTGGTCCGCTTCGACAAGCGCGTGCTTACCCTGGAATCGGCGCCGGAGCGCTATCTCACGTCCGAGCGAAAGGACGTCAACATCGATTTCTTTGTGAAGTGGCGGATCGCCGATGCTTCGAAGTTCTACACGTCGGTCGCCGGCGACCAGGGTCGGGCCGAGCAGCGGTTGGGCCCGATCATCAAGGAAGGCCTGCGCACCGCGGTTAACACGCGCACCTTGCAGAAGCTGGTGTCGATGGGCCGCAGTGATCTCACCCAGCCGATTGTAATTTCGGCCAATCGCGCTACGTTGGGGCTCGGTATAGAAGTGGTCGACCTGCGCCTCAAGCGGATTGATCTGCCCGAAGACGGCACGGTGATCGGTTCGGTCTATGAGCGCATGCGGTCAGAGCGCGTCAAGGTTGCCAATCAGTTGCGCGCCGAGGGCTCGGAAGCCGCCAAGACGATCCGCGCCGACGCCGAACGCGAGGCGCTCGTCTTGAATGCTGAAGCCTATCGGGATGCCCAGAAGATTCGCGGTGAAGGCGACGCCGAGGCGTCCATCCTGTATGCCACTGCCTACGAGAAGAACGCCGACTTCTACGCCTTCTATCGCAGTCTAGAAGCGTATCGCCAAGCATTTTCGAAACCCAACGGCGTACTGGTTCTGGACCAGAACAGCGAGTTCATGCGCTACCTGAAGAACAGCCAGTAATTCACGAGCCGCGTCGTGTTGCACGATATTCTCGCTGCGCTGGCATTGGTTGCCGTGCTGGAAGGCCTCTTGTTGTTTGCGGCGCCGGATCACTGGAAGCGCATTGCCGAACAATTGCAACAAATGCCGGTAAGGCAACTGCGTATTATCGGTGGTGTGCTGGTGGCGCTCGGTGTTCTCTCGTTGCAGTTGCTGCGAATCTGATCAACGGCTTGCCATTCCATCACCCGACGTCGCCCCTCCTTGCAACAGTCAATCAAAGTGAGAACGCGCAATGGGTAAGTCAGTTGTCATCCTCGGGGCACAGTGGGGCGATGAAGGCAAAGGCAAGATCGTCGACTTGTTGACCGAACAGGTCAGCACGGTGGTTCGCTTCCAGGGTGGCCACAACGCCGGTCACACCTTGGTGATTGGTGGCAAGAAGACGGTCCTGCACCTTATCCCGTCCGGAATCCTGCGTGAGGGTGTCAGCTGCCTTATTGGTAATGGCGTGGTGCTTTCGCCGGCTGCCTTGCAGAAGGAAATCGCCGAGCTGGAAGAGCAGGGCGTTGAAGTACGCTCGCGGCTCAAGATCAGCCCGGCGACGCCTTTAATCATGCCCTACCACGTGGCGGTGGATCAGGCGCGCGAACGTGCATCGGGTGCGAAAGCGATCGGCACCACCGGGCGTGGCATTGGTCCAGCCTACGAGGACAAGGTGGCAAGGCGCAGCATCCGAGTCGCAGACCTGATGTATCCGTCGGGTCTACCGGAAAAAGTTCGCTCCGCCGTCGACTACCACAACTTCATCCTGACCCAATGGCTGAAGGCCGACGGTGTCGACTACCAGCAAATCCTCGACGACGCTGAGGCTTATGCCGAATACCTGCGGCCGATGATCGACGACGTGTCGACGCTGCTGTATGACGCGCGCCAGGCTGGCGACAACATCCTGTTCGAGGGTGCGCAGGGCGCGCTTCTCGACATCGATCACGGCACCTATCCCTACGTTACCTCGTCGAATACAACGGTCGGCGGCGCGCTCGCCGGCACCGGAGTCGGTGCGTGCGATATCGATTACGTGCTCGGTATCTGCAAGGCCTATGCAACACGCGTCGGCGGCGGGCCGTTCCCGACCGAACTCGATGACGAAATGGGCGAGGAGCTGCGCAAGCGCGGCAATGAATTCGGAGCGAGCACTGGCCGACCACGCCGTTGCGGATGGATCGATCTGGTCGCCTTGAAACGGGCTACCCAGATCAACGCGATCAACGGACTGGCCATCACCAAGCTCGATGTGCTTGATGGATTGCCGTCGATCAAGGTGTGCATTGCCTACGAATATCGTGGCAAGCGTCGGGAATTGGCCCCTCTCGACGCCGATGGATGGAACGAGTGCAAGCCGGTCTATCTCGAGTTCCCGGGATGGGACGATCCGACTTCCGGCGTTCGCGAGTGGAGCAAATTGCCGGCGGCAGCTCGCGCCTACCTGCGCGCGGTCGAGGAATTGTCGGGTTGTCACCTTGCTCTGGTCGCCACCGGCGCCGATCGGGATGACACCATCATCCTGCGCGATCCGTTCGGCCGCTGACGCTGTTTCTTCCGAGTCCGATGGCATGCGACCTCTGCTGCTGACGACTTGCTGGCCTGCAGACGACTTAACAACTACATTTTGGCATCGGCCGCTAGCATGACGGTCAGCTAAGCCGCCACAGCGCGCGCCGACGATCCAGTGCGTCACTTGATTGCGCCTGGAGTACGGTGCGGCTGCATTTCTCCAAACTAAAGCAACAGGACCGATTCTGCATCCAGGTTGCGCGCTTACTCAACCAACGTTTGATACCACCACTCTGGGAAAGATTTCATGTTATTCGAACTCACTAGCAATCCATACACGCGACGCGGTGGCTCCTTCGCGCGAACAACTCGAACGCTAGGAGCGGTTCTTGTTTTGGCTGCCGGAATAGTTTCCTTGCCGGCATTTGCCCAGGTGTCTCTGACCGCCCTTGATGTCGCCTCGGCACAAAGCTTCGATACCTTGCCTTCGAGCGCATCGGTAACTTGGGTCAACAACACGACAATTCCTGGCTGGTATCACGCGCGAACCGGCACCGGAACATCGATCGTTGCAGATTCAGGTTCTGCCACGGGCGGCAACCTTTACAGCTACGGCAGTCCATCGGCCAGCGACCGCGCGCTCGGATCGCTTGGCTCGGGAGGCGCGACAGCCGGTAGTTTCTTCTGGGGTGTTCGCCTGCAGAACAACACTGGCACGACGATTACATCGCTTGATGTTAGCTACACCGGCGAACAGTGGCGGAATAGCGCGGCTACCGCGCAGTCAGTTGCCTTTTCATACGTGGTGGGCAGCCCAGCCGTCACTGGCACGCTTGCCGAGTTCCAGGGTGCCGGTGTTGCCGCCACGACCCTCGATTTCACCAGCCCGGTCGTCGGCGGTACGGCAGCTGCTCTAAATGGCAACGCTGTCGCCAGCCAGCAGGCACGCACGGCAACCATCGCTGGTTTGAGCATCCCGGCCGGCGCCGAAATCATGCTGCGTTGGTCTGACCCGGACCACGGCGGCACTGACCACGGTCTCTCCATCGATGATGTCTTGATCACACCGCACGGAGTTCCCTTGTCGGGCTTGAGCGTAAGCGATGTCGAGATGGTCGAAGGCGACAGCGGCACTACCAGTTTCGATTTCGTCGTGAGTCTCGGCAATCCGGCGCCTGCAGGCGGCGTCAGCTTTGACATCGCGACGATTAATGGCAGCGCAGTTGCGCCGAATGACTACTCTGCACGGGCGCTCACCGGAGTAACGATTCCTGCCGGCTCGCAAAATTACACGTTCAGTGTGCTGGTCAATGGCGATACTACGTTTGAGAACAATGAACTGTTTCTCGTCAAAGTGACCAATGTGGTGGGAGTCGGCATCGTAGACGGCGAGGGCTTGGGTACCATCCTGAATGACGACGCCGGGGCGTCGCTCAACATCAGCGACGGGACCAACATTGAAGGCAACAGCGGCACCAGGTCGTTTCGCTTCACTGTCAGCCTGTCTGAACCGGCCCCGGCGGGTGGCGTCACTTTCGATTTCGCGACCTCCAACGGCACCGCCATGGCGCCTACAGACTACACAGCGATCAGCGAGGTCGGCGCAGTCATTCCTGCCGGACAGACGTTCATCAACTTATTCGTGCTGGTCAACGGCGATACAACGCCGGAACCGGCTGAAACGTTCAGCGTTACCGTGAGCAACGTACAAAACGCGTTGATCAATGATGGTGTCGGCCTGGGCACGATTCTCAATGACGACGGTTTCAAGATCCACGATGTGCAAGGCAGCGGCTCAAGCACGGCGATTCCACCGGGATCTGTTGTCGCAGTCGAGGGCGTGGTGACGGCGAGCTTTCAAAGTGCCAACCAACTATCCGGATTCTTCTTGCAGGAAGAAGACGCCGAAATTGACGCCGACCCGCTGACATCGGAAGGGATATTCATCTTTTGTTCGACGTGTCCGACCACGGTGGTCGAAGGGCAGCGGGTACTTGTCAACGGCACCGCAGCCGAATTCTTTGGCATGACCCAGATCGTCGCCACCAGTGCCGCTTCGATCTCGGTGACCAATGCTGGCAACAATTTGGCAGAAATTACGCCAGCGACGA
>JAYUYW010000314.1:0-9300 GCA_043752325.1 Rhodanobacteraceae bacterium
TTGCTGGTCGCGCTACTGTTGTCGACGCGCGGTAGCGCGGGTTCGCCGTTGCATGCGATCGGCAGCATCGTGATGCAGATCCTGTTGCCCTTTGTTGTCGGCCACTTGTTGCGGCCGTGGCTGAAGGCTGTCCTCGGTCGCAACGCAACTCTGGTGGGATGCGCCGATCGCGGCACGGTGCTGCTGATCATCTATGTCGCCTTCAGCGCTTCGGTCGTTGAAGGACTCTGGCGACAAATCCCCGTGCCGGCACTCTTCGCAACGCTAGTCGTGGTGTTCGTGCTGCTGGCGGTGGTCGTCGCGATCACAACGGTCGCCAGTCGCCGCCTCGGATTCGCAACCGAGGATGAAATCGTCATTGTGTTCTGTGGCTCCAAGAAGAGCCTCGCCACCGGATTGCTGATGGCGAAGACGCTGTTCGCCGGCAATCCGGCGCTCGGAGTAATCGTGCTACCACTCATGCTCTACCATCAGGTCCAGTTGATAGTATGTGCCGTGCTGGCGCAGCGCTATGCGGCGCGACCATTGACACCGGAGCGGACCAAGGACTTGGCGTGAAGGCCGAGGCGGGTCGTTACGAATTCGATCAGTCGAAGCCTTGCGCGAAGATCGTATCAACGCTGCACACGCCGGCCACCTGCGCATGGGTCACGCAGAAAGATTCGGGTCACCTTGCTCGGCACCGCTGAACCAGTCGCCATCGATCGCCGGTCCGCCAGCGCGGGCGCTCAGTTGCACCAAGTTGCTGTCCGTTGCACCAGTGGTGAGGTCGCTGGCACGCACGATGTAGTTGTAGTTCGTACCTGATAAGGCGGAGGAGTCGACGTAGTTGCTCGCGCCGATCTGACTTTCGATCCGGTTTTGCGGCGACGGCTCGAATGCTGGGTCGGTCGAACGGAAGACGCTGTAGGCCGTGGCATTGCCGCAGGACGACAGCGCCGCTGCCCAGCCAAGATTGATGGCGCACGAAGCAGAACCGGCGTTGCTCGCCGAGCCGATGCCAGCGAATTGCGGCGCGGCGCTGCATGCACCGACGGCGGTCGCTTCAACGCATTGGCTGGGCGCTGCCGAACACTGGCCGGTAGCGGCAACGCCGCGAACGCGATAGCCATAGGTGACACCGCCAGATGCCGTGGTGTCGCTGAACATCGCGTCGGTCAGTGCGCTGGCGATGGTCTGCGTCTACGTTCCGGCGCAGCCGCCGAGCTTGCGATCAATCGCATAAGTCTGGTTCGGCGTTGTTCCGGCCATCCAGGCAAGGTCGACGCGATTCGCGCCGTTCGGATTCGCCGTGACGCCGGTTACGCTGGACGGTGCGCGGCACAACAATGGCTCGACCACGAACAGGCCGCTAGCCGCGTCGCTGATGATTACCTTGCCGCTGGCGAAGTATGGATAGGTGCTCAATGCGCCACTGGTTCCCGCCGTGTTACTGCTCGGGAACGTGTCGAAAAACGAAACCTCGCTAAGCGAGCCTGTGTCGATCGCGCTGAGGTCGAGAACGCGCCGCCCGCTCTTGAGCATAAAGATTCTCCTGAAGAGAGTTTGCGCACGTGGCATACACGGCTCGAATTTGCGGCAATTCAGGAAGCACCAACCTCGTCATTCCGGCGAAGGCCGGAATCCAGTGGGTAGCCGCTTTTGGAACTTGTCGTTGAGTCTTTGGGGAGGCAAGTACGGCGAGAAAAAAGATTGCCGGCAGCCTTTGCCCACTGGATTCCGGCCTTCGCCGGAATGACGAAATGTAGGAAAGTGCCGCCCTCGGTCGATGGGTCGCCAATGCCGTAAAAGCCACGTAGACCAACTGCCACAACAAGTTCCAGAATCTCGGTCAAATTAATCCGGACGGCAGCGCGCGAAATCGGGAATGACGAGTCTGGTAGTGCGGCTCGTCCATATCGGCGATCCTGCACGCACGTAATTATATTGTTAATACATTCGCAAATATGCACCCGTTGGTCAGCCGGCCTCTTGCAGCGTAAAACCGCCGTCGGGCGGCGGCATGGGGCGGACGTAGTGGTCGACCAGCAGGAAGGCGAACAGCGCCATCAGATAGATGATGGAGTAGTTGAAGACCTTCATCGGGAACAGGTCGTCAGGTGGGTTGAGCAGGCGGATGGCGTACCACAGGAAACCGCCGCCGAGTACCACCGCGCCACCGAGATAGAACAGGCCGCTCATGCCGGTGAGGTATGGCAGCAATGTCACCATGAAAAGCAGGATGGTGTAAGCGAGCACGTGCCAGCGCGTGTAGACCACGCCGTGAGTGACCGGCAGCATCGGCACCTGAGCGCGTGAATAGTCGTCGCGCCGAAAAATCGCCAGCGCCCAGAAATGCGGTGGCGTCCAGACAAAGATGATCAGGAATAACAGCAACGCGTACGGATGCACCTCGCCGGTCACAGCAGCCCAGCCAAGCAACGGCGGTGCAGCGCCGGCGGCGCCACCGATGACGATGTTCTGCGGCGTGGCGCGTTTCAGGAAAGCGGTGTAAACGACCGCATATCCGATCAATGATGCGAAGGTCAACCACGCAGTCAGCGTGTTGACGAACACTACAAGCAACAGCATCGACGCCGTGCCAAGCACGATGGCAAACACCAGCACTTGCCACGGTTTCAGTGCGCCGGTTGCCAACGGTCGATGCGAGGTACGCGCCATCACCCGATCAATACGTTGGTCGATCAGATGGTTGATCGCCGCCGCCGATGCAGCCGCCAGCCAGATGCCAATGAAGCCCACTAACGCAGGAACAAGCGGCGGCCAACCGGGCACGGCGAGGAACATGCCGATGATCGCTGTGAACACGATCAGCGCGACGACGCGCGGCTTTGTCAATTCCAGGTATTCGCGGGCCATGCTCGGCATGATCAGGTCGATGGCGCGGAATGCGCGACTCCAGTATCAGACATCGCGGTCATCGACGTTGCCTGCAGGCGTGCGAGCATTGCAATCAGGCTAATCAGCAATAGCGCAGCGACGGCTGTGTGCGCGGTCGCAACGGCCAAGGGCAAACCCAGCACGACATTGCTGATGCCGAGAACGATCTGCACCAACAGCAGCGTGCCGATCGCCATGCCGAAGCGCGGCATTCCGCGATGCCAAGCGAGCACGGCCAGCGCACCGACATGCAGCAAAACGATGACGGCACCGATCCGGTGGCTCATCTGGATTGCGCTACGGGCGGGACCATCGAGAATGCCGCCTTCGTAGTTGACGCCGATGCCCCGCCACAGCACAAACCCCTCACTGAAATCGGTTTCTGGCCACCACTGCCCGAGGCAACGCGGGAAGTCCATGCCACAGGCGAGCGCTGCGTAATTCGCGCTGGTCCAGCCACCGAGAGCGATCTGGAAGGCGAGCAGCGCGATGCCGGCGATCAGCATCGGTTTCAGTCGCTGCGTGAGCGCGGACAACGGCTGCAATCCAAGCGCGTACACAAGGCTGCAGGCGACATAGCCGAGCAACGAGAACAGCATAAGGCCACCAAGCAAGTGCGCCATTACGACGATGGGTTTGAGCAACCAGGTCACCGTCCACAGACCGAGCACGGCCTGGAAGGTGACGACAGCGAGGCTGATCGTCGCGATTCGCCACGCGACCGGTTTGTCCAACTTGGCCGCCGCAATAAACGGCAACACCAATGCAATCGCCGATAGTACTGAAGAGACGAGGTACATCTGCTTCATGTACGTGGCGACAGCAATCGCCGCGGCGACGGCGGATGCGCCGATCAACCAGCGCAGTCGTTGGCGAGACCACACTGCGATCAACGAGATGGCCAGCACCAGCACACCCAGCGCGCCAGCGATGATGCGATGGCCCTGCTCACGCCAAGCCTTGTGGCGTTCGTAAACGCGCTCGGGATACGCCGCGTTGGCGTTCGCGATTTCCTGCTCATGACCGGGCCAGCTCGCCTTGCCGTAGCAGGTTGGCCAGTCAGGACAGGAAAGACCTGCGTTGGACAGCCGAACAAATGCACCGAACACGATCACGACGAACGCGAACACCGTCGCGAACGCAGCCAATCGCAACAACCAGATGCGCGATGTCGGAGTCATTTCACAACCTTCTTCATGTCCTTGCGCAGGCCGGTTGGGTTGAAGCCGTCGCGATACAAGCTGAGCGCGGTGCCGTTGGACTGGACCAGTATCGCGGAAAGACTATCCGCGCCGGTCGGTCGAAACTCGGAAAGCGCGTTGCCGGAGTCGCGCGCGACTTGCCATTCCGGCGCTAGCACTTCACCTCTCGAAGGACGTTCGCCAACATAGACCAACCGAACGCGCTGCATGTTCTGGTTCATGGTGATGCGCGCGTTGCGCATCATCGCCACCTGTTGCTCG
The DNA here is from genome assembly GCA_043752325.1 of Rhodanobacteraceae bacterium. GTDB lineage: Bacteria > Pseudomonadota > Gammaproteobacteria > Xanthomonadales > Rhodanobacteraceae > Dokdonella. The sequence continues at coordinate 4,344 of JAYUYW010000314.1, forward strand.
CAATGCGCGGCGCAACGTGTGCCGGGCAAGGCAAGCAAGGTGAAGCGCGGTTCTTCCGGATCGCGCCATTGGTAGCGGCTGCCGTCCTCCAGCGTCAGCGGAACATCGATGAAACTGCGCTGCGGCTCGATCGGCTCACCATTGCCACGCGTACCAGGCATCCAGCCGGTCAGGCCGACGCCGGCGGCGATCATCAACGGCGCGAGAAAAACCGCCGCGATCAGGATCAGTTGTCGACGACTTTTGCGGCGGACTTCGGAGGTTGGATCATTCATTTCTTGACGTCTTTCGATAGTCGTCGCCGATGCACGACGACGAAGATGACCAGCGCTGCGATGGCAAACGAAAACCATTGCAATGCATAGGCGCGATGCTTGTCCGGCACCATTACTTCCGGCGTCCAGTGCCGCTCTAAACCGCTTGCCGGATCGGCGTCGAGCAAGAGCACGCGTGTGTCGAGCGTGCGACCCGAGTCCCTCGCGATTTCATCGCGATCAATCCGGATTGTTGACTTGGGCCAAGTCGCCTGTCCGGGCAACGCATCGCCACCAAGACGCAAACCAATTCCGGGTGGCGGCGCGTACAGGCCGATCAACGTCGCCGCATCATCTGCCAACTCGGGAATCGCCGGCTTGATGCGCGGGTCCGGCTGGACCAGAAACCCTCGATCAACCAGAAGCGACGGTCCGCCTTCATCCGGCTGAAACAGCATCCAGACAATGACTCCGACGCGACCCTCGCGAGTCTGATTGTCGAGCAGGTAGACGTGCTGACCATCGTAGCGGCCGCTGACTGAAACGCGCGGATAATGTTGTGGCGTTTCGTCACGGCGCGCCTCGGCGAGGCTGACCGGTGCGGCGGTCTCCGCGAGCGAGAAAGCATCAAACAGCCGCTGTTTCTCATCGGCGCGGCGCAGTTGCCAGAAGCCCAACCACACGAATGCGGCGACGCCGACGATCAGCAGGGCCATCGCAGGAATGCTTGGACGTCGCCAGCGAGCGTTCATGGCGTCGCTATAATCCAGACCGTGCGCAATCCGCTGCGCGGACCGGAACCGATAGCCATGTTGAGCAAGATATTGATCGTTGGTTTCCTCGTTGCAATCGTCTACAACCTCGGCGCCGGCATGTACTACATGTTCACCGACAAGGGCGGCAGCGACCGCATGGTGAAAGCGCTGACCCGCCGGATCGGGCTCTCCGTGTTTCTGATCGCGCTCCTGATCATCGGCATCTTCAGCGGCATCATCCAGCCGCATGGCGTCAATCTCGGCTGAGAACTTGACCCCCGAAGTCCGCCACCTGTAAACGCGAAAGCGAAGCACTGCGGCTCCACTTTCGTGACAAAGCAGTCCGGTGCGAACGCGCTACAGGACGTAGACGAACACGAACAAGCCGAGCCAGACCACGTCAACGAAATGCCAGTACCAGGCGACGGCTTCGAAAGCGAAGTGATTGTCGCGGGTGAAATGTCCCTTGGCGCAGCGGAACCACATCACGATCAGCATGATCGTTCCGAGCAGCACATGCATGCCGTGGAAGCCGGTGAGCATGAAGAAGGTCGAGCCGTAAACACCGCTGTGCAGGGTCAGGTTCAACTCCGTGTAGGCCTCGATGTACTCGTGCGCCTGGTAGTACAGGAACGTCGCGCCGAGAAGCACCGTTGCCCCGAGCCAGATCAGCAAGGCCTTGCGGTGACCGCTGCGCAACGCGTGATGCGCAAAGGTGATGGTCACGCCGGAACTCAGCAACAGCAGCGTGTTGAGCAGCGGCAGACCCCAGGCCGGAATCGTTTCGAAGGCACCACCGACCATGCCCGGACCATTGGTTGGCCATGACGCCGTGTAGCCGCTCCAGATATACAGGTTGGTCAGTGCGCCGTGGCCTTCGCCACCGATCCAGGGCACCGACAGCATGCGTGCGTAGAACAGCGCGCCGAAGAACGCGGCAAAGAACATCACTTCCGAAAAGATGAACCACATCATCCCCATCCGGAACGACACGTCGACCTGGTTGTTGTAGCGGCCGGCGATCGACTCGCGAATCACTTCGCCGAACCAGCCGAACAGCATCACCACAAAGATGCCGATGCCGGTGTAGAACAGCGGTTTGGACAACAGCCCGCCACTCTCGTTAACCAGGTGGGCCGCACCGACCATCGTGCAGATCATTGCCAGCGAGCCGACCAGCGGCCAGTAGCTGCCAGTGGGAATGTAGTAAGCGCCCGGTGTTGCGTGTGCCATGGTCGAGTAAACCCTGTTGTTGCCTGAAGCCGTCAGCCCGCGACGGGCAGTGGCGATCCGGTGTCCGCGACGCGCTGGGTCGCCACGGTGTTTTCGTAAAAGGTGTAAGACAAGGTCAACTGTTTAACATCTAGTGGCAATGCCGGGTCGACGACGAAGCGAACCGGCATGCGGCGTGACTCACCCGCCGCCAACAGTTGTTCAGTGAAACAGAAACATTCGGTCTTGTTGAAATACAGCGACGCGGTACCGGGAGCCACGCTGGGTACCGCATTGCCGACGATTGCGACTTCGGCATCGTTGCGGGCGTTGAAGTACACCTCGGTCAACTTGCCCGGGTGCACCTGGATGCTTTGCTGCTCGGTTGCGAACTGCCAAGGCAATTTGCTATTGACGTTGGCGACAAACTGGATCGTGATAGTGCGCGAGGGGTCTTCGACGAAACCCGCCGCTTTCGCTTCGCTGACGCCGCCTTCCGTCAGCTTTATGCCAAGCACGTGCTCGCAGGTGATCCGGTACAGCGGGATCATGCCCCAGCCGAAAAGGAACGCTAACCCGCAGACGATCAGCGTCGTCTTGACGATGCTGCGCGTGGACTTCTCGTTCCTGTTCGCGCTCATCGCAGCGCTACCCGCAAGAAACCCAATGCGAAAATGAGCAACGCGACGCCACCAAGGATCAGCGCGAGCCGACGCGCCGACTTGCGTTGGCGTGCGATCAGTTCCTGGTCTTGGCTGGGTTCTGGATAACTCATTGCCGCACTAGCTGCGTCGTGGCTCAGTGTGAAACATCTTCGTGGGCAAGCATGCCCGGACGTATCACCGGCGGCAGTTCCCAGGTGTGGTGCGGCGCCGGCGACGGCACCTCCCACTCCAAGCCCTTGGCGCCTTCCCATACCCGCGCGGGAGCCGCGTCCTTCGAGAAGAAGGCGCAGTGGATGATGACGCCGAGGAACAACAACTGACTGGCACCGAACCAGAAGCCTCCAATCGAGCTGATCATGTTGAAGTCGGCAAAGGCAACGTTGTAGTCAGGGATGCGGCGCGGCATGCCGGCCAGGCCGAGGAAGTGCTGCGGGAAGAACAAAACGTTCACCGAGACCACGCTCATCCAGAAATGGATCTTGCCCCAGCGCTCTGAATACATTTTCCCGGTCCACTTCGGAATCCAGTAATACGTTGCCGCCATGATCGCGAAGATCGCGCCGGTGACCAAGACGTAGTGGAAATGTGCGACCACGAAATAGGTGTCGTGGTACTGGAAGTCGGCCGGCACGATGGCCAGCATCAGGCCGGAGAAACCACCGATGGTAAACAGGATGACGAAGGCGATCGCGAACAACATCGGCGTCTCGAAGGTCATCGAGCCTTCCCACATCGTCGATACCCAGTTGAACACCTTTACGCCGGTCGGGATCGCGATCAGCATCGTGGCGTACATGAAGAACAGTTCGCCGCCGAGCGGCATGCCCACCGTGAACATGTGGTGCGCCCAGACAATGAATGAGAGGAACGCGATCGACGCAACGGCGTAAACCATCGCCTGATAACCGAACAACGGCTTGCGCGCGAAGGTAGGGATGATTTCGCTGACGATGCCGAATGCCGGCAGGATCATGATGTAAACCTCGGGATGCCCGAAGAACCAGAAGATGTGCTGGTACATCACCGGGTCGCCACCGCCGGCCGCATTGAAAAAACTGGTCCCGAAATATTTGTCGGTCAGGAGCATGGTGACCGCGCCTGCCAGCACCGGCATTACCGCGATCAGCAGGAATGCCGTGATCAGCCAGCTCCACACGAAGATCGGCATCTTGAGCAAATCCATGCCCGGTGCGCGCATGTTGAGCACGGTCGCGATGATGTTGATCGCGCCCATGATCGAGCTGATGCCCGCGACGTGGATGGCGAAGATCGCGAACGCCACTGAGTTGCCGCCTTGCAGCGACAGCGGCGGATACAGCGTCCAGCCACCCTGTGGGCCACCGCCGTCCATGAACAGCGTGGACAGCAACAGCGTGAACGCGACCGGCAACAACCAGAACGACCAGTTGTTCATGCGCGGCAGCGCCATGTCGGGTGCGCCGACCTGGAGCGGAATCATCCAGTTGGCCAGACCGACAAAGGCTGGCATCACCGCGCCGAAGATCATCACCAGCGCGTGCACCGTGGTCATCTGGTTGAAGAAGTCCGGCCGCACCATTTGCAGGCCGGGCTCGAACAGTTCGGCGCGGATGATCATCGCCATCGCACCGCCGATGAAGAACATCAGCAGCGAGAAGATCAGGTAGAGCGTGCCGATGTCCTTGTGGTTGGTCGAGAAGAACCAACGCTGGACAAAAGTTTGCGGTGCGTGGCCATGGTCATCGTGACCGTGGGCGTCGTCGTGAGTCGCTGTATATGCCATGGTGTTGTCTCTCGCGAATGCGGTGGATCAGCCCTGCGCAACTGGCGCAGCGGGCGTTTCAGAAGTCGTTGCCGGCGCCGGGGCTGTTCCTGGCGCAGTCTCGGGCGTGGTCGGTTGAACCGGTACTTCGGGCGCTGATACGGGCGGCGGTGCCAGCGCGGCTTCACGTTCATCCAGCCAGCTCTCGAATTCGGCCTTGGGCACAACCTTGACCACGATCGGCATGAAGCCGTGGTCCTTGCCGCACAACTCGGCGCACTGGCCGCGATAAGTGCCGGGCTGGTCGATCTTTGTCCACGTGGAGTTGAT
>JAYUYW010000315.1:0-3719 GCA_043752325.1 Rhodanobacteraceae bacterium
CTGGTCTGATCTCGATTCGCAATGCGGATGTGTATGCCCCGCACCCGCTGGGCATTCGTCATCTGCTGGTCGGCGGCGGAAAAATTCTCGCCATCTGCGAATCGAAAATCGATCTGCCTTCAACGCTGGATGTCCTCGACATCGACCTCGAAGGCCGTCGCCTGATACCCGGCCTGATCGATGGCCGTGTCCACGTCACCGGCGGCGGTGGCGAACCCGGATTCGCGACGCGCGTTCCATCATTACCGCTATCGGCTTACACCCGCACCGGCGTCACCAGCGTGATCGGCCTGCTCGGCACCGACGACGTGGCGCGTGGCACGCGCGACCTGGTCGCCACCGTCAACGGCCTGCGCGAACAAGGGCTGTCGGCGTGGGCACACAGCGGCGGCTATCACCTGCCACCCGCAACACTCACTGGCAGCGTTCGCAGCGATATCGTTTTCATCGATGGTGGCACTCGACGAAGCCGGCAACGCCACCCTCGTCATCGCACGCGGACGCGTCCATGTCCACGACGGGAAGCAGGTTTTGCGGGGGATGTTCGAGTAGCCGGTTGGCGTTACTTACCCAACCTGCTTAACCGCGATCGCCTCGATTTCCACGAACCAAGCAGGGTCGACCAATTATGAGACGAATACGGCAGTCGACGCGGGTCGGTGGGTTCCCAGGTCTGCGGTTCGTGGAGCCAACTCTTAGAGCAGAGCAGACATTGAAACGCTGTTGAGCGGATTTCTTGGAATAGACACGTGACCTGCGTTTCGCGCATCAAGGCGTATAGCGCAACTCGATCGTGCAGGTGTTTTCGTTGTTGCCGATTGCGGCGCCGCCGACTACGCCGATTTTGTCGGAGAGGAAGAACTGGGCTTGCAGGTCGAGGGCGGTTTTGGAATCGACGTTGTTGATCTTGGCGTAGCCGATGGCGACGGAACCTTCCCAGCGCGGGTCGAAGCGGCTGCGAATGCCGACGCGGCGGCCAACGCCATTTTCATCGGTCGGGTTGTAACGGCTGTAGGTGGCTTCGGCGAAAAGGTCGGTCGAAGAAGCGATCGGCACGTGGTAGCCGAACCCAGCGAACCTGGCGCGGATGTGGTCGATGACGGGGTTGTTGTCGACGCTGAAGCGGGTCATGCCGGCGATGAAGTTGCAGTTGCCGAAGTTGGCTCTGCCGCGAAATGCCTCGCCGTTCAAGTCATCCAGCGACGTGTGGCTGGATGCGCGTGCGTAGCCCGCTTCGATGGAGGTGTAGTTCAACACGTACTGGGCGAAGGTGCGGAGGATGCCAGCGCGAGCGCGGCGAGGATCAGTCGTTTCTTGGTTTCTCGATGTGGGAAGTTGGGCAAGGCTCATTCGGACCGCGCGATGTTGAATCGGTTCACGCGGCCTTGATGGTGGAGCAATCGATCACGAAACGATAACGCACGTCGCTCTTGATCATCCGCTCCCAGGCATCGTTGATGTCGGCCATGTCGATCAGTTCAATGTCAGCGGCTACGTCGTGCTCGGCGCAGAAGTCGAGCATTTCCTGCGTCTCGGCGATGCCACCAATCAGTGAACCGGCCAGCTTGCGACGACGCATGATCAGTGCGCCCGCTGCCAGTGGTTGGGGGTCGGGTATGCCGACCAGGCACATGGTGCCGTCGAGTTTCAGCAGTTGCAGGTAGGCGTTGTAGTCGTGCGGCGCGGAAATGGTGTTGAGGATGAAGTCGAAGGTGCCCGCGAGTTCCTTGAACGTTGCCTTGTCCTTGGTCGATGCAAACTTGTGCGCGCCAAGTTCCATCGCATCGTCGTGCTTGGAAGGCGAATGACTGAGCACGGTAACTTCGCAGCCCATCGCGCGGGCCAGCTTCACGCCCATGTGGCCCAGACCGCCGAGCCCAACAACCGCAACCTTGTCACCAGCCTTCACCGCGAAGTGGCGCAGCGGCGAATAGGTGGTCACGCCGGCGCACAGCAACGGCGCAGCACGGTCCAGCGGAATCGACTCGGGAATACGCAACACGTAATTCTCATTGACGGTGATGCGCGTCGAATAGCCGCCGTAGGTTGGCGTCTTCGTGCCTCGCTCCGTTGAGTTGTACGTGGCGGTCATGCCCTTGTTGCAATACTGCTCGTCGCCTGCCTTGCACGGCGCGCATTCGCGACAGGAATCGACGAAGCAGCCGACGCCGACCGCATCGCCTTTCTTGAACTTGCTCACGTCAGTGCCGACAGCAGCGACATGACCGACGATCTCGTGACCGGGCACCATCGGGAAGATCGCATCGCCCCACTCCGCGCGCGCCTGGTGCACATCGGAATGGCAGACGCCGCAGTAGCGGATGTCGATCAGCACTTCGTTCGGGCCGGGATCGCGACGGACTATGGAGAATGGTGCAAGCGGTTGTGCGGCAGCGGAAGCGGCGTAGGCCGGCGTGGCGTGGGACATGGGTGATCCTGTTCTGAGCTAGCCAGCGAGTCTACATGGCGAGCCCGGAACCATCGCGGAACCGATGTCGGAAGCGGCGGCGATACACACTCGCAGGGAGCACCGGCGTTGGCGGTTCGCGATATTCCAACATCCTCGTCATTCCTGCGAACGCAGAGGCGCTCAACCGCCGAAGGCTGGTCCATCCACTCTGATTCTGCCGCGCTATCCGTGTCTTGTAGAAGATCAAAATGGGTCCCCGCATTCGCGGGGATGAAAACGGCGTGGGGTCTCCGCTTGACCAGCCGTTCGGCTGTTGAAAGACGCGGGGATGACGACGAGGTCGCGCGCTCCGGCACGGAGCACTACGCGCGGAGGTGATCGCGTCGGGAGGTGACACAATCGCGTCGCCACAACGGGGGGCAAATGATGGCCACACGCAAACACGAATGCATCGATCTTTCCAACGGCGCGTCGGCGACGCTGCCGCTGGTGTTGCTCGGCGTGTTCGCGGTCGTTGTCGCGATCTCGGCAATCAACCCGACCACGCGAGAAGACTGGCTGTTGGAGAACGCCTTGGTCGCGTTGGCGATTCCGTTGTTGTTCTGGGGCTGGACGCGAGTGCGCTTGTCGAACGCGTCCTACGTGCTGCTGTTCGTGTTCGGCGTAGTGCACGAGATCGGCGCGCACTACCAGTATTCCGAAGTGCCATACGAACAGTGGTTTGCGGCGATCAGCGGTGGCGGATCACTGGATGCGCTGTTCGGTTTCGAGCGCAATCAGTTTGATCGCGTCGTACATTTCCTCTACGGCGTATTGGTGACGCCTGCGGTGACCGAAGTGATTTGCGCGCAGGTCTTCTTGCGCGGCACTTGGCGCTACCTGCTGCCGGCCGGCTTCATGATGACGCACGGCATGATCTACGAAATTATTGAAATGGTTGCCGCGCAGGTCGTGGGCGGCGAACTGGGCCAGGCCTACCTCGGCACCCAGGGCGACGAGTGGGATGCGCACAAGGACATGGCTTTGGCTGCCATCGGTGTGATCCTGATCCTGCCGTATTGGCTGCATCGCTTGCGCAAGGCGGGGCACTAATTTGCAACAGCGCGACGTTAAGGACGAGCGTTGTGACGTTGACGACTCGGGGCATAGGATTGCAGCCACGCCTTGGTCACCAAGTTCGATTCCCTGACGAGGACGAGAGGATGTTAAAAAGTAGATTGGCCAAACCGTTGGGTCTTGTTGCGGCGCTCTTACTTTCTTCCGCAAGTCAGGCGTCGACGCCTGCGGCTAAAGATCCCGCCGCGAAGCT
>JAYUYW010000316.1:0-3711 GCA_043752325.1 Rhodanobacteraceae bacterium
CCGTGGTCTTCTTCAAGGATCTCGGTGCCGATGATGTCGCTGGGCATCAGGTCGGGCGTGAACTGGACGCGACGGAAGTCAAGTTTCAGTGCCTCGCCGAGCGTTCGTACCAGCAAGGTTTTCCCAAGGCCGGGAACGCCTTCGAGCAGGCAGTGGCCACCTGCGAACAAGCCGATCAGCAGCTGTTCGACTACATCGACCTGGCCGACGATCGCGACCGCGATTGCACGACGCAACTCAGCGAGTCGCGACAGATGTTTCTGGAGGGTGGCTTCGGTGAGCGGTTCGGTCATGGCGGTGGCTTGGTCTTGCGTGAGCGATCCGCAATGCGGATGAAATGGGTGATCGGTGCGAGGGTTTGGGGATGCTCTGATCAACTCCACGCAGGCGGCCTGATGTCCGAAAGGTTGCCAGGTCGGGGTGCGTGGTGCCGTGCAGGCTGGCCGCCTGGACAAGCCGCGCGCGCCGATCTGGCGACCTTTCGGGCATCACCCGGTTATTTGATTCAATACGTTGGGGCCGATCTGTCTTCCCGCAGCTCCGCGTTGCGCCACCTCGACAGACGGCCAGTCTGTCTTCGGCGACGCGCCTTGATCTGCGGGAAGACATATCGGTGACGCCTGTGCGGAGTTGATCAGAGTATTCCCTAGGCCGTTAGTGCATACATGACTATGTTGACGACGAACTTCGAGTTGTCTTCGGCCAGCCAACGTTTGTTGCGGAAGTCGTAGTCCAGTTCGCAGCCGTAGTCCTTGTTGCTGTAGAGCAGGCCAAGGCGACCATCGATAGTGATGCCTTTCAAGTAATCGTGGACCAGATCGTCACCCCAACCGTTGAGCTCGAATCCCGTTGCTGGTGGCTTGTCGAATTCGAAAAAGCTGCGATACAGCGGATGATCGTCTGGCAGCTTCTGCAGCGCATCGCTGCCGAAGATCGTCGCCATTTCGGCTTCGAATGATTTCGCGAACAGGCCGTCGATGTCGTGGTTGCAGTCATCGACCAGGACAAAGCCGCCGTTGCGCACGTATTGCTCGAAATTGCGTCGCTCGTCGGGGTTGAACTCGACCAGTTTGTGGCCAGCGAGATACGCCATCGGCGCGGCCAGCATGCGCGGATCGGCCAGTGCGACGACGCGTTCCTTCGGGTCGACGCGCAGGGTCGTGTACTGGATCAGCGCATCGAGCAGGTTCGATGGCATGCGCTGGTCGACATCCCAGTCGCCGGAGTCGTACATCAGTCGCGTGAACCAGAAGTCGTAGTTCTCGTCGCTCGCGAGCGTGCCTTGAGCCTGCGTCACGCGTGCCAGTGGCGCGAGTGCGATACCGGCGCTCGCTGAGAGCAGCAGACGCAGGAACTTGGCGCGAGTCATGGGGTTAGTCATCGTCACGCTCGTGCAAAGTCCCGACCGGAAATCCGGCCGGGACCGTGGAACTACACCGCGTCGGACAACGAGGTAAATGTGAAGTCGCGCAGTTTCAGCGGCGGAATCATCATCACCAACGGCGACTCGTCGTCACCCACGCGGACGGGTTTTCCAATCTCCTCGATGTTGTTGAGCATGATTACTGGCGACTCGTTGAAGCGGAAGTTCTTGATCGGATACTTGATCTCGCCATCCTCGATATAGAACGTGCCGTCGCGGGTCAGTCCGGTCAGCAACACGGTCTGCGGATCGACCATGCGGATGTACCAGGTGCGCGTGACCAGGATTCCCTTCTTGGTGCCCTTGACCAAGTCCATCGTCGACTTGTCACCGCCAGCCATGATCAGGTTGCCGGGACGACCAACCGCCTTCTTTCCTTTTTCCTTGGCCCAGAAGCGCGAGTAATTGAGGAAGTCGACCTTGCCCTTGGTAATGATCGTGGTCTTCTCGCGGGCCATGCCATCCTCGTCCCACGGCAACACGGCGCACGTTGGATCGGCGGGATCGGCATGAATGCTGACACGCTCGTCGAACACCTGCTCGCCCAGTTTGTTGCCGCCACCCTTCTTGGAAAGAAAGCTGCGTCCTTCGTCCGCCTGGCGCGCATCGAAGCCGAACATCATGAACGAGATCAGGCCTGAGGCGGCAGCCGGCTCAAGAATCACCGTGTACTTGCCGGGCTCCAGTGCCTTGGCATCGGCCGAGCGCTTGGCTTTATCGATGGCGGTCTTGATATCGTCAGCAGCGCTGAAGCTGTCGACGTTGGCCGTGTTGCGGGCGACCCAGCCAGAACCGGTGCCATCCTCGGTACGCACCGTGCAAGTGAAGTCGGCATTGGTGCTGGTCTGGTAACCGAAGTTGCCTTTCTTGTTGGCGATAGCCGAGAAGCGCTGGCTGTCGGAGAAGAACCCGGCGGCCACCAGTTTGTTCGCCTTGCAGGGCGTGATCGACGCAGCCGCAATGCTGGCGCGATATTCCGGCGTGATCGCGGCGGTCTTTGCGGAAAACGTCGGCGTGGCCTTGTATTCCTGTTTTTCGATACCGGGCATGAACTCCGGATTCTCGGGCGCCAGCTTGGCCAGCTCCTCGGCGCGCATCACCACTTTCTTCAGCGACGCGTCGTCGAATTCGTTGATCGTCGCGATACCGACACGCTTGCCGAACGACACCTGCACAGACAGTTGCGCATCGTTGATGATGCCGCTGGTCGAAACCGCGTTGCGGGCATAGCGGATATTGCCGTCGATCGATCCATCCAGCTGTGCAATGCACTCATCGGCAGTGGAAAGCTTGATCACCTTGTCGAGGATCGCGCGGGCTTCAGTTTCTGTATACATGCTCATTTTCAGTTCTCCTTAGCCGAGGCTACGCGCGGTGTTGATGACATTGATGCCGTTGAAACGGGTCGTCGAAGAACCGTGTGACACGGCAGACGACTGACTGGGCTGTCCCTTGCCGTCGAAGAACGAACCGTTGAGCCGATAGTCGCTTTCGTCACAGACCGCCGCGCATGCGTTCCAGAATTCCGGCGTGCGGATCTGGTAGGCCACATCCTCGATCATCTCGCCGACCTTGCCGTCCTTGATTTCGTAGAACAACTGGCCGCCGAACTGTGCGTTGTAACGCTGCTGGTCGATCGAGAATGAACCGTCGCCGATGATGTAGATGCCGTCCTTCACGTCCTTGATCATCTCGGTTGGGCTCAGTTTCTTCTTGCCCGGTTCCAGAGACACATTGGCCATGCGCTGGAACTGCACACTCGACCACGAATCTGCGTAGCAGCAACCCTGTGAAGCCTTCTCGTCGATGATGTGGACCTGGTCGCGAATCGCCTGATAGTTGACGAGAATGCCGTCCTTGATGAGGTCCCAGCGCTTGGTCTTGACGCCTTCGTCGTCGTAACCGACCGCGCCCAGGCTGCCTGCTTGCGTCTTATCGGCGAACAGGTTCACTTTTTCGCTGCCGTACTTGAACTTGTCCCTGCGCTTGTCCAGCGTGGCGAAGCTGGTGCCCGCGTAATTGGCCTCGTAGCCGAGCACGCGGTCGAGCTCCAGCGGATGGCCGACCGTCTCATGGATGGTCAGCCACATGTGCGAGGGTTCCAGCACCAGGTCGTACTTGCCCGGCTTGACCGACGCGCAGCTCAGTTTTTGCTTGGCGTGCTTCGCCGCTTCACGCGCGTCTTCCACTATGTCGTAGGACATCGCGTAGTTGATGACGCCGTTCGGCGAAAGGACCTTGCCCGACGGCGCGCCATCGAGGTATTCGAAGCCCATGCCCATCGGCGA
>JAYUYW010000317.1:0-3698 GCA_043752325.1 Rhodanobacteraceae bacterium
GTGCGCGGCAAGCCGCTGCCCGAGTGGGCGGCTGAATTCGACGCCAGCACGTGGGGGCAATTCTTCCTGAAGTTCGTGGTGTCCAACCCGGCAGTGACGGTCGCCACTCCCGCCACCAGCCAGGCCCGACACATGATCGACAACACGGGTGCAGCCCTCGGCCGCCTGTCAGAAAACGGCGCGTCGTGGGAACAGGACATGCGCCACGTGCTGGTGGCCGACATCACCGGCGGGCACATCTATCGCGTCGATACGCTCATCGAGGCGGTGACGCGCATCCACGACCATCCTTTCGGCGTCAACGAGGTGGTCCGCGATCCGTCCGGCGCGATCTGGTTCACCCAGTCGACCGAAAACCCGGCGGGTCCGGACTCCGAGGCTCGCATGTTCGCCGCGGCGGACAAACCGCTGTCCGGTGCGGTCTGGCGCATCGCGGCGGGCGAGCTAGGCAAGGCGGAACCGGTGGCGGTCAAGGTGGTCGAAGGCCTGGATTTCGCGAACGGCATCGCCTTCGATACGGCACGCGGGCGGCTGTACGTGGCGGAGATCCTCGCGAGCCGGATCCTGAGCTTTCGTGTCGATCCCGGCACCGGGGCGCTAAGCGATCGGCGCGTGCTCGCTAAAATCCCGACGCCCGACAACCTCGAGCTGGACAGCGCTGGCGACCTGTTGGCCGTCAGCCCGTTTGCCAACGCCGTGTTCGCTATCGATCCAGACACCGGCGCGGCGCGCAAGGTGTTCGACCCCACGCCGGTCGAAAGCGCAGGCATCGTGGCGGAAACGCAGTGGCGGCTAGCGGCAGGCGAAAACCCAGCCTACCCCTGCTGGCCCCATCGATGTAGGGGCGATGCCGGGTCTGTTGACCGGCGTGATATTCCCGCCCGACGACGGGCCGATCTACATCTCCAACCTCGGCAACGCGCTGGGTGTCAGTTTCAGTAAACTCGCGGTGAAAAATAATCTGCTTGGACGCGCCAATCACGTCCAAACAAACGCCATACCGACGCTTGCGCCACCTCTGGCTACCGCGCAGACTACCCAAAAATGGCGTTTGAATTTCCTGTACTTCTCGCGCAGCATGATCGTGCCAGCGTTATGTAGAAGTTGGAACCGCGAAGACCCGCTTCGCTGGTGCCGCCGGCGGATCATGGGCGTTGGGTGCTGAAGCCAACTAAGGAAGCCAGAAATGCAACATATTCAACGTGGCACTGGCCGCAAGCTGCTTCTCGTCCACGGCCTGGGCGGAAGTTGGCGGTCATGGAGCACCATTCTGGATGCGCTGAGCATCGATCGAACCGTCATCGCGGTTGACCTGCCAGGACATGGCGCCTCGCCGGTTGAGCATGACAGCGGAACGTTTGCCGGTTTGGTGGGAAGCGTCGAGCGCTTCATCGCAGAGAATGATCTGGTGGGGATCGATCTCGTCGGCAGTTCGATGGGCGCGCGCATCGTGCTCGAACTTGCGCGACGCGGCAACGTGGGAAATGTTGTCGCGCTTGATCCGGGCGGCTTCTGGCGGGGGTGGGAGCGAACCTTTTTCAGGACCACGATCGGAATTTCTGGACGACTGCTGAGGGCAATCCGGCCTGGCCTGCCAATGCTGAGCCGGAACGTGGCCACGCGCACCGCACTGCTGGCGCAGCTCTCCTCGCACCCTTGGGCGCTCGACCCTGAGGTAGTCGAAACTGAGTTGACGAGCCTGAGTACCACCTCGACATTCGACGCCCTGGTCCGCGATCTTGCCACCGGTCCGGAGCAGGCCGGTCCTGCCGCCGACCCGGCTCGGCGAATTGTGATTGGATGGGGCCGGCATGACCGTCTGTGCCTTCCCAGGCAGGCGGCGCGGGCCCAGTTGGCCTTTCCTTCCGCCGTCCTACATTGGTTCGAAGCCAGCGGTCACTTCCCTATGTGGGATATGCCGGAGGAGACGGCCGCCATCATCCTTGCCGCAACGCGATGACGTTTTTCGTTATGACGGGTGGTCGGCACCGTCGGCGTGCTGCGCGGGTCAAAAACCGGGTCAGGTTCACTTAATCAACCGCGTGCATCGCGCGGTTGTTGTGCCGGTCGCACGCTCGTGAAGCGCTGGGTCCTAACCTCCACCATCGGCTGGACCGAAGAACGGGTCAGATTCACTAATCCCGGATCCAAAACCCGGTTTGGAGGGCACTTTGCACGTGATGTGCGCGGTCTGCGTTCCCTGGCCGACTGATCTTCAGCTTGCTGGCGCGGCCAATTTGGCCTTCGATCATTTCTCGGAAATGGCTGGTTCCGTCGGCGTGCTGGCGTGTCAGGTGTTCGCGGATGGCGTGGAGATACATTGGATCGATGTGCTCCATGCCCAACGCGCGATAGACGGCGAGTCGCTGCTCCGGCTCGGCTTAGCCTCCGCTAGTTTGGCGTTTCCGCTTGCACGCGCTTGGCCGGTGGCGCGGCCGCGCCTTTGAACGCCGCACCGCCAATATCCGATGCGCTCCAGCCGCGATCAAGATCGACGCCGGTGGTATGCCAGTCGTGCGCATCGATGCGAAGCGGGCCACGCACGCGCTCGTGGAAACGCACGGGCAACAGGTACGCGCCGACTTTTCGATATTCAAGAAAGGTGGTGTCGACGTGTGCGCCCTGGGTGGTCTCGAAGCCATTCAAGGTCATGTGAACGCGGAACAGCCGAGAAGTCTGCGGATCAATCCACAGCACCACCTGGTCACGCGCGGATTCGCCGAAGCCGGGTTCAACGGTCGCCAACAGGCGTCGATAGTTGCGGCCGTTCTCGCGCTGGTCAGCCAGTCGCGTCATCGCGGTGGCCCGCTGTTTGAAGAAGCTGGGTCCGAAATGGAACATTTGAAACGCGTCGTTGGTCATCGCGGTCGCGCGGATCTTGACTGGATCGCTCTCGCGCGTTCCGTTGTAGTAGACGCTGATGCCAGCCGGCGTTCGCACCACCTGTTTGCTGCCAAGCGGTCCCTGATGGTGTACAGAATAGAGGCCGTCGCGCGGGCGATATCGCTCCTCGGAGGTGACCCGGAATCCGGCATCGCTGACAATCGGCTGGATGCGCTGGATCAGTTTGTACCAATGGCCGTCGCTCGAAAGGTTGATATCGCCTGGATAGTCGCGCAGATCGCCGCCGTGCGCGTCCATACAACGGGCGAAAATCGCGGCAGCGTCCAGACCGTCAGCGTAGCCCGCATCCGAGGGGGCCTGCGGAAACGAGACACAGCCGCCGAGTAGCGCAACAAGGGCAAGAATCAGCGTAAGCAATGGTCGACGCAGCATGAGCGTGCCCTCGGTGATGAAGCTTTAGGGTAGCGCAGTGTGCGCTTTCAGCATTTTTTCAACCAAACAACCCGGGCCAGAATCCGAGGTTCCCCACCAATTTTTGATATCCATCAACAGGTTGCGTTCGGAATCAACTAACAGTGCGCGCATTACTTGGTCTTTCCCCTGGATTACGAATCCAGAGAAGGCTAAAGCATGCGCGCGACCGCAAGTATTGCAAATGTGTTTGAGCGCTTGCACTTGGATCGATGCATGTGCTGCGCAGCCGCGTGCTGATGCGCCTGTTAAGGCCACGATACGAGGGCGCCGATTGACGTTGATCGACTTGGCTCGGTAGAGGTGTAAGTCCTGCTTGGCGCGTTGGCGGCGTTTGCGACATCGCTGGTCGGCATAGCGTGCGAAGCGAGCAGGATCGATCA
>JAYUYW010000318.1:0-3677 GCA_043752325.1 Rhodanobacteraceae bacterium
AATGGTGTCCGGTTCATCTCATGGCGACCCGACTCGGACGCGGTAGCAATTTTGGCTACACGTTGATCGGGCGTGACCGCAGTGAAGAGGTGGCTGCGCAGGAGCGGCTGCAGTGGCTGCAACAACTGATCCGCAATGCGCAGGAACTGTTGAATAGCGAAAGCGCGGCGCGGCAGGAACTGGAACTGCAACTGCTGGACATCGCCGAGCGCGAGCAAGCCCGTATCGGGCAGGAACTGCATGACGATGTCGGCCAGCAGATGGCGGGGGCGGCTTTCCTTGGACATGCGCTGCACCTGCGGTTGCAGGCTGCCGAACGCCCGGAAGCGGAAGATGCGAGCTGGATCTCCGCGGTACTGGCGCAAAGCCTGGATAGCCTGCGCGGCATTTCCCGCGATCTCAGTCCCACCGGCATGGAAAGCGGGGACCTGGCCAAGTCGCTCCACGCCTTGTGTGCGCGCACCGAGCGTCTATACGGCATCCAATGCAATCTCAGGCTCGCCGCAAGCGGCCTTGCCGTCGTAGGATTGCCCTCTGTAGTGGCGCGCAACTTGTTCCGAATCGCTCAGGAGGCGGTTAACAATGCCTTGCGTCACGGCAAGGCCACGACGATTGCTGTAGTTTTGCGTTTGCGTCTGACCCACGGCAGTTTAAGTTTGGACGACAATGGCAGCGGATTTGAGGTTGAGGATGCCAGTGGCGGCATTGGGCTGCGCAATATTCGCTTGCGTAGCCATGGCATTGGCGGCCGCGCCCGCATACGCAGCGTTCCGGGCCGCACGCTAGTATTGGTGCGGTTTCCCGTGCAGGGGACAATGGCCGCTCTCAGCGAAGCGATGTCCTCATGACCCAAGCCATCCGTGTACTTGTTGTCGACGACCACCCCATCATTCGCCAAGGGTTGAGTCAACTGTTCTCGCTCGACCAGGCGTTCGCAGCCGTGACCCAGGCCGGCTCCATCGCCGAAGCGCGGACAGCGTTGCGCGAAACCGCCCCCGACGTGATGGTGCTGGACCTGTCGCTGGGAAAGGAATCGGGCCTGGACTTGTTACGCATGTTGCGTACCGAGGGCAACAGCCTGCCGGTGGTGGTGCTGTCGATGTACGACGAAAGCGTCTACGCCGAGCGCGCGCTGCATGCGGGCGCGCAGGCCTATCTGATGAAACAGTCGGCGGCGGAGCACGTGGTGAGTGCAGTACACAGCGTGTTGCGCGGCGAAATCGTTGTCAGCGCTGCCATCCAGTCGCAGCTTATTAGCCGCATGGTCCGGGGCAAGGCGGCGGTCGGCCAGCTGGAATCGTTGTCGGACCGCGAAATGCAGGTGCTGCAACTGTTGGGACAGGGTTTGTCCACCAGTGCCATCGCGATTGCGCTCAATCGCAGTGCCAAGACCATTGAAACGCATCGGGCAGCCCTGAAAAGTAAACTCGGATTACGCTCCGGACTGGAGTTGTTGCGCTATGCAGCTCGTTGGAAACCAGATCAGCCACTCGTGGCACCGGATCGTGACTAGCGCCGCCTATCGCGGGCCGTTGAAGATTCCGGTTCGGAAGCTGGCAGCAGGCCCACGTCACCGTGGCGCGTGGGAGAAAGCCGTTGCAGCGTCTCGTCGAAACAGCACCGCAAGGGCCAGCGCGCTCAGAGCTGCGGCAACTGCCAAGGCAACAGAAGTTCGCGTTCGATATCGCGCTGCAGTGCGGCCCGGTGCGACGACACGGCGGCAATTTCCAACCCCATATCGTTGACCAGTGCCAAGGCCTGCGCGTGCGCGTTGTTCATTTGCGCGCGCAGGATCGCGACTGCTGCCGAGTTTCTTCGATGCATGGTGCCAGCGGGCTTGCGCACGGCTCAGCGTGAGGGGATCGCCAATCGCCGCCAGCGCATCGGATTCAGATGCACGTAGCTTGCCGGCCAATGTAATCGGCCAGTCCAGTGGATTACGACGATAAAGGTCCTTGTTTCGAGGTCAGGGCGAAGCCTGCCTGCCCTGGGGATTGCTTTGAGCGCAAACCGCGACCGAACAAACGGGTCGCCGACGCGACCGCGACCGCAAACATGGACTCAGGGAATCCCCGATGGATGCTCAGCCGATTGCTGATTGCGGAACGGGGTGACTCCCGGCGATTTACCAGCGGCTGCCCGATATGGAAATGCCTGCCCGGCGTTGATCATGCACCACACCGCAGCGATGTCCACATGTCGCATACCGATCGCCGCCCCTTGAGGAGAGCCCCTTGTTCAATTTCTTGCGTAACCGCAGTACCGCTGACAGCGCGAACCCGGCCTGCACGCTAGGAATTAGCGGAGTTGGTGATAACGAGAGGCTTGTGCTGGCATCGATGCTCACCTTGGTTGAAGGTCGTACCGCGATGCGCTGGCAACTCGGTGAAGCGACTGACGCAGACGTGCTGGTGGTGGGTTCGCAAGCGGATGACGCGCTGTTGCGCGATTGGCAAGCCAGCAGCAAGGTCTGGATCGCGATGTTGGGGCCTGGCGATGCGCGGCCGGCCACTGCGCACACATTGCAGCTGCCCTTGCGCTTGTTCCCCTTGCTCACGCTGTTGACAGAACTGGAACAGCTTCCGGAGCTTTTCTCACGGCAAGTCGCGCCCGCCGGCGTATCCAAAGTGGCAACGGGAAGTATGTCGGCGCGTTTAGGATTCCAAGCGGCTGTTGTGGGATCGCCTGCGTGGCAATTCGCCGAATCTTTGCGGCGATCAGCACTGGCCACAGCACACGGCCAGTGGCGCCGCGCAGGATGCGTCTATCTGCGGGATGACGGTCGCGTATTCGCCACGGACGACGCCAGTCTCCGTGCGCTCCGCGAAGGCCAGCTCGTACTGCCCCGATTCGACGGCACGATGGCGCAGACAGCGGCGAGCTTGAGTGAATATCCTATCGAGCAGTTGGCTTGGTTTGCCGGTTGGTGGGCAGATGCAGATCATCTCGCGCCCTGGCTCGAACCGGCGGCGCATTATCGACTGCGGCAGTGGCCCGACTTCGGCACCTTGCGCGGCGACCAGGGCACCTTGCGGATAGCGGCACTACTGGCTTCGCGCGCCTGGGCGTTGGATGCCCTGATGGAACACGGCGACCTCGAACGCCAACAAGTCATCCGTTTCCTCAATGCGGCGTCGCTCTGCGGCTTGCTTATCACCAGTGCACCCGCCCCGTCCCCACCGAACAAGCCCGACGGCTTCCTGACCGGACTACTAGGCGCTATGCGAGCGCGGCTGGGGCTGCATGGTGGCAAACATGTCTCCCTCCGCCAGGCGGGAGCTCACCTTGCGTAAGGACGCCGATTCTCGCGCCGGGGAGGAGATCAAGATCGTCTTCAGCGGTCCCATGGGGGCCGGCAAGACCACCGCGATCGCCGCCATCAGCGACATTCCACCCGTTGTCACCGAGGTTGGCAACAACGACCGCGAGGCATTCGACAAGGCCACAACCACCGTGGCGCTGGACTTTGGCCAACTTGAGCTGGACGACGGCACGGTGGTACGCCTGTATGGCACCCCAGGGCAGGAACGCTACAGCTTCATGTGGTCCATCCTCGGCCGTGGGGCCCTTGGCGTCATCCTGCTGCTGGATGGTTCGCAGCCCGACGCGATGCATCAGATGAACAAGTACCTCGAAGCGTTCGATGGCCCATTGCAGGCCGGCACGCTGGTGATCGG
>JAYUYW010000319.1:0-9201 GCA_043752325.1 Rhodanobacteraceae bacterium
CGGGCGCGATTCGAGCTGGCCCTGCGCGAGCCGACCCTAACCGAGTACGCTCGCTCATTCTTTCCGGTCCTGCTGGTGATCCTGGTCGTGCGATCATTCATAGCGGAACCATTCAAGATTCCATCGGGCTCGATGATGCCGACCCTGATCGTCGGGGATTTCATCCTCGTCAACAAATTCGCGTATGGCCTTCGCTTGCCGGTCCTGAACAAGAAAATTGTCAGCATTGGTGAGCCCGAACGCGGCGACGTTTTCGTGTTCCGTTATCCGCAAGACCCCAAGGTGGACTATATCAAACGGGTCATTGGTATGCCGGGTGACGAAATACGCTACCAGGCCAAGAATTTGTTCGTGAATGGCGTTAAGGTTGAGGCTGACTACACCGGTCCTTATACCGGTCCGTCCGAACCGGGTGGGCGCAGCATGGCGGGTGGCCAGGTGTTCAACGAAAAGTTGACCGAATCGGGCCACCAGATGATGAATCTGCCAGAGGCAGCGAGCCGCGAAGGCGTATGGACGGTACCGCAAGGCCACTATTTCGCGATGGGTGATAATCGGGACAACAGCCTCGATAGTCGCTACTGGGGCTTCGTGCCAGAAGAGAACCTGGTTGGACGCGCCATGGTGGTATGGATGAATTATTCCGGCGGCATCGACTTCGGCCGCATCGGAACGGTTATTCGCTGACAGAAAATTTGGGGCAGGGCAATCGCATGCAAATTCAACAAAGTATTCGCGGCATCACTTTCATCAGTTTCCTGATCGTTCTTGCGGTACTCGGTTTCTTTGCGTACGCAGCGATGAAGCTGGTGCCCATATATATTGAGAACGATGGCGTCAAGAAATCGCAGGATGCGGTTGCCAAGGAACCCGGAGCGAGCACGAAGACCACCGAGCAAATTCGCGGCGACCTTTCGATGAAATTCTCGATCCAGTACGTGGACGACACGACGATCCCGCCGCAGTCAATCCAGGTTATTCGACAGGGCGGAGGTGCGACCTTGCGGATCGCCTACCAACGGCGTGTCAATTTCGCTGGGAACGTCGACTTGCTGGTCAGTTTTGATCGGTCCGTACCGATGTCCGGATTCGGCCCCGGGTGAGCGAAACGTCAGCGCTGGGTTATCTTTTCGAGACGTCGGAGCTGCTCGATCAGGCGCTCACCCATCGCAGCGCCGGTAGGCACAATTACGAGCGGCTAGAGTTCCTCGGCGACGGCTTGCTGAATCTGTTGGTCGCCGAATTGATCTACGAAACCTGGCCGAAGGCTGACGAAGGCGATATGACGCGTCTGCGAGCCGCGCTGGTCAACGGCGCAGCGCTGGCCGCTTTGGCGCGCCAGCAGGCCTTGGGACCTCGCTTGAGGCTTGGACCCGGAGAAATGAAAACCGGCGGTCATCGGCGCGAATCCATTCTTGCCGATGCGTTTGAGGCGCTGGTTGGCGCGATCTATCTCGATGGCGGATTCGCAGCCTGCCGTGAGATTGTGCGCGGCTTGTTCGCTGAACCATTGCGACTCGCCGGAAAGTGCGTCGAAAAAGACGCCAAGACGCGCTTGCAGGAAATGCTGCAAGCGCATGGACTCGATATTCCGCAGTACGAGTTGCTCAGTAGCGAAGGCGAAGATCATTCCCTGACCTTCGAAGTCGCCTGCATCGTCGAAACGCTCGCCCTGCGCGAGACTGCAACCGGCGCCAGTCGACGCGCCGCCGAACAAGTCGCCGCCGAGTTGTTGTTGGCGCGCATCCCGAAAAAACCGATCAAGGTCGAGTCATGACGAACAACAAAACCCAACGCTTCGGCCATGTCGCCCTGATCGGCCGACCCAATGTCGGCAAGTCGACCTTGCTCAATTCGCTGATCGGCATTCATCTCAGCATTGTTTCGCCAAAGCCGCAGACGACGCGCCATCGCATCGCCGGCGTGGTGCAGCGCGATGATGCGCAACTGGTCTTCCTCGACACGCCAGGCCTGCACTTGGGCGCGAAGCGGGCGCTGAATCGGCAACTCAATCGCGTCGCGCGGCAGGTTCCCGACGAGGCTGACGTGATCGTCCATGTCGTCGATGTGCGCCGCTGGACCGAGGAGGACGACCATGTCTGGGCCATGCTGGCCGATCACTCGGTACCGCGCCTGCTGGTCGTTAACAAGGTCGACCTGGAACAGGACAAGACCGCGCTGTTGCCACTGGCAGAAAAACTTATGTCAGGTCGCGACTACGCCGGCGTGCATTTTCTGTGCGCGCGCCGCGGCGACGGCAACAAGCGCCTGCTCGCCGATATCGCCGCCCGACTTCCAGTGGCAGATTGGCAATATGGCGATGACGACATCACCGATCGCAGTGAGCGCTTCATTGCTGGTGAAATGATCCGCGAGCAGTTGATGGTACGGCTGTCGGATGAGCTGCCCTACGCCACGTCGGTCGAGATCGAGCAATTCGTCGACGACAAGGGCCTGGCGCGAGTCTCCGCCGCCATATGGGTCGAACGCGATAGCCAGAAAGCCATTGTGGTCGGCAGCGGCGGCAGCGTGCTGAAATCGGTGGGCTCGAACGCGCGGCGCAACATGGAAAAGCTGTTTGGTCGCAAGGTGTTCCTGCAACTGTGGGTGAAGGTGCGCGAGAACTGGAGCGACGACGACGCGGCATTGAAGAGCTTCGGCTACGCCGAGTAGCTCGACCCATCGACAGCCAGCGCATGCCATGAACCGTGTCGCTGACCAGCCTGCGTTCGTCCTGCACAGCAGGCCCTATCGCGAAACTTCACTTCTGGTTGATGCGTTGACACGTGATCACGGCCAAATTGGCCTGGTTGCTCGCGGCGTGCGCAAGGAGAAATCGCGCTGGCGCGGCGTGCTCCAACCATTGCAGTCATTACAGATCGGCTGGTACGGCAATGGCGAACTGGTGACCTTGACCGCCGCAGAACCCGGGCCGGCCATGCCCCCGTTGAGCGGCGAACGCTTGTTCGCTGGCATCTATCTCAACGAATTGGTACTGCGTCTGGGTCGACGTGGCGACGATCAATCGATGACCTTCCGCGACTATGAGCGATGCCTGCTGCGACTCGGCACCCGCGACTCAACGGGCTGGACCTTGCGCCGCTTCGAACGTGACTTCCTGCATAATCTGGGTTACGAGTTGCCGTTGACACACAGCGCCGATGGTCAGTCCGATATTGATCCCGATGTGGAATACGACTATGAAGTGGAAGCGGGGCCGCGAGCTCCGATGTCCCGATCCAGCGGACTGCGTCTTCGTGGTTCCAGCCTGCTCGCCCTGGCGGCCGACCAAGAGCCCGATGAGGCGGGCCTGCGCGACTTGCGCCAGTTGATGCGATTGGTGATCCGCCACCATCTGGGTGGCGGTATGCTTAACGCTTGGCAGCTACGGCTGCGCTGACGTAGTCGCCATTCCGGACTGTATGAGGGGGAAATCTCGGGAGATCAGTTGACCCGATAGAAGTAGTGCGAGCCTATCGTTGCAATTTTGTTCTTGGCCCACGCCGGCGGATCAATACTGGAGGCGTAGAAGGAGTTCGCGTACGGAACCACCAAGTCACGCTCCGCATGCGGCAGCGCCCACATCGTGGTGACCCGACTGGCGACGCGCCACGCCTTTGCCAACGCAACGGGACTGCGCAATACGAAGCCCGGGTGGGTCGTCGATAAAGCGAACTGGTTTGGCGAGAGCAAGACCGAACAAGCGGTATCGCCCCAGCGACCACTGTCCCGGCGGGTCATCGCCACTTCGGCGACGGCCAGCTGACCGGCTTCCGGCTCGCTGCGCGCTTCAAGATAAACGGTGGTCGCCAGGCACACCTGGTCTGCTACCGGCGCAGGCAACACAGATGCAAGCCAGAGCAAGAAGGCCAGTTTCATTCAGTTGACTCCAAATCGATTTCCGCTCGTCCAGCCCACCGCGCAAGCGCTATGGGGATTGGATCAAACAAGTTGTTGAGGCGTCCCGAGGCCGCCGTGGCGGTTCAGGTGGGACGTCGTCGAAAGGCAGATCGACTATCCCGCGGGACCGTTCCTGGCCGGGCCCTTCGATAATCCGCCTGGCATCATTGCCTGACGGCGTTGCTGTCTTGCGCCACGCGTGTTCGCCCTCAGCGGCAGTCGTGTGGATGCGTGGTGGTGCAATCGCATGTCGCGCACTTCGCCGCGACAAAATCATCGCCGCCGGTTATTTCTGACAGGTTTGGCAGCAGTCGGAGCGCAAGTTACGGCATTAAAGCATCGCTGTCACGTACCGCCTTGCCAGCCCCGTTCAGGTGCCGTCCAGAAACGGCTGTCGCTTGTATTGCTTGAATTTTTTGATTTTCCATAATCTTCCTGCCACCATTGACTCAAATGAGTGAGCCAATCACCCACAGCTTCCTGGCGATAATGCTGTGAGCAAAATGTCGCAGCGCAGCAAACGCGACTATCTCGCGCTGATCAGGTCGCTTGATAGCGGGCTGGCGTACCATCCGGGAGGGCGATCTGCGCGCTGGATTGCGGGTCGGCGAGCACGGCCAAACCTATCGGACCGAGCGCATCGACTCCGCAATACAGCAAAGTCCCAAGTCTATTTTCCGTGTCGAGCCCGCTTAATCGGGCACCCGGTATCGCCGAGGTGTTGTTGGCCGAATCCCAGCGGATCAGGCGCAGCCCCCGTTTGTTGCCACCGCGGAAATGCAGCCGGGCAGCGATTTCCTGACCCGGGTAGCAGCCCTTGCGAAAGCTGACCGCACCGAGTTGCTCCAGATTCAAAGACTGTGGAACGAATTCCGTCGAGCAAGCGCCATCGATCAGCGGTAGCCCATCGCTGGCATCGCAACCTCGCCAGCGCTGCAAGGCGGTGGCGTCGACTTGCGCTGATGGCCTTTGCGCGAGGCGCACAAGGCGCGTCGTAGCGCCATCCAGCCGCAATTGCACCGTGTCACCGTCGCGTTGCCAGCGCGGCGCGTCGGATGCTGGATCGAACTGACCAAGCACGTTGAAACCCTCGATGCGTTCGATGCTCAGCTTGACGCGGAACTGGAAGCAACGCAGGTCCAGCGCGAAGGCGGCGGCATCACCTAGTGGCAGCCACGCGAGCAAGCCATCGTCATTGGTATCAATCAACGCAAAGAAATACCGAACGCGGCCCTTGGCATCAAGCCAGCCGCTCCATTGCCAGTCAGCGCCGGGCAGGGTGACGACATCGCTGCAAAACTGGGAATGCGCAAAGCTACGCGCATCCGGTCCTTCCAGTCGAACCAGTCCGGCGCAGCCGAGATTGAAGCTGTCGCTCATCCGCCGCGCTTGCGATGCTCGTTGCGCCACAGCACCTCGCCGTGGCCGGATGCGCGGGCGACCACGCGGGCGAGCACGAACAACAGGTCCGATAACCGGTTGAGATAGCGGATAGCTTCGGGCCGAACTGATTCTTCGCGGCTCAATGCCACTGAATCACGCTCGGCACGTCGACAGATGGTTCTGGACAGGTGCAGGTGGGCGGCAGCACTGCCGCCCCCGGGCAAGATGAAATCCTTTAGCGCCGGAAGATCTTCATTGAACGAGTCCAGCGTGGCCTCAAGCCGATCAATGTCGCTGGCTTCCACCAGCGCCATGCCGGGAATGCACAGCTCGCCGCCAAGGTCGAACAGTTCGTGCTGGATTTCGACCAGGCGATCACGAATTGCGTCCGGCAATTCGCAAGACAGGACAATGCCGAGGCTGCTATTGAGTTCGTCAACCGTGCCGTAGGCGCTGACTCGCTGCGAATCCTTGCCGGTTCGACTGCCATCACCCAGCCCGGTGCTGCCATCGTCGCCGGTGCGGGTGTAGATCTTGGAAAGGCGATTGCCCACGCGACTTCGTTACTGGTTCGGCAGCGAGCGGTCGGCAGACGTGTGCAGGCTGCCAAATGCCTTGACGGCGGCGATGTGCAATACCGTCGCGACGCCGACATAGAGAGCCGTGATTCGCAAATACGGCAGGTACCAGTCGGCGAGGTTAGCTATCCAGCCGATCAAACTGCGGCCGTCGCCGCTGGCCGCCAACCAGCTATCGCTGAGCCAGTAAAAGCTGCCGTTGGAAATGATGTAGCTGACGCTGACCGCGACCAGCAGGCTGGCGGCCAGTTTGCCAAGGTCGCGCCAATGTTCGCCAGCGCCCTTCTTCGCGAGCCATGCGCCGCCCATCCACAACACGAAGTAGGCCGGCAACAGGAACCAGTAGGCCGCCGAGACGCAGTAGTGACTCCAGAAGTTGACACCTGTTGCGCTGATCACGAAATAGTCGACCACCACCGCCAACGCCAACAGCAACGGAAAAGCCCAACGCAGCCAGTCGCGCACGTAGTAGCCGGCGACAAAGAACACCGCCCACGACGCGTCCGGCAACGGACCCCAGGTGGCGTTTGCCAGTGGGCTGAAGTGGTGCGAACGGGTCGCGGCCATGATCAGGCCCAGCAGCACGAGGATGCCGATGCGGGAAACGGTGCGGGAGTTCATGCGAGGCTTTCCGGACAGAAGAATCGAAGGGCAAGTTTAGCCGATTCGTCGAGTAATGGCCCGCCGGCTATGGCTGCGACTGGGCTTCGCTAAGCATTTGCCGTGCATGCGCAAGCGATTCGTCGCTCACACTGACGCCACCGAGCATGCGGGCGATTTCGGCAACGCGGGCGGTTTCGTCGAGTGGTTCGACGACCGTGGTCGTGGCCGATTTGGAACTCGCCTTGCTCACCCGCAACTGCGAATGCCCTTGCGCTGCGACCTGCGGGAGATGGGTCACGCACAACACCTGCCGCTCGCTGCCGAGTCGGCGCAGTTTTTGGCCGACCACTTCGGCGATGGCACCACCGATCCCACTGTCGACCTCGTCGAACACCATCGTGCCGACTGCATCCAGACCGAGCGCGGCGACCTCGATCGCGAGACTAATTCGAGATAGCTCGCCCCCCGACGCGATCTTGCGTAAGGCGCGTGGCGGTTGACCTGCATTCGCGCTGACCAGGAACTCGCAGCGCTCAGTGCCGTTGGGATCGAGCGTCGCCGCGTCGGCCGGCTCCCACGCGATCTCGAATTTTCCGCCGCGCATGCCGAGTTCATCCAACAACGCAGTCACGGCCTTGGCCATGCGCCTGGTCGTGCTCAAGCGCGCCTTTGCCAGCGACAAAGCTTGTTCTGCGTAGCGGGCAACCAAATGCTTAAGTTCTTGTTGCAACTGCCCAAGCCGCTCACCGGCATTTCGCAATTGCTCCAGTTCCCCGCGCATCGCACCGGCGTGCGCTTTCAGCTCCGCGACCGGCACGCGGTGCTTGCGAGAAAGTTCGTGCAGCACGCCGAACTGGCTGTCGATATCAGTCAGTCGTTGCGGGTCCAAATCCAGCGAATCCTGATAGCGAGTAAGGCTGGCGTTGGCTTCGCCCAACTCGATCCTCGCCGCATCTACGCCGCGGGCCATTTCGGCAAGTCGCGGATCAAGTTCGGCGAGACGCGCTGCTTCCGCATGGGCACGCGCTAGCAGGCGGTTGAGGCTGAACTCGCTGTCGCCATCGACGAGTTCCGCCAGTCCGGCCGCGCCCTGGACCAATTGGCCGGCGTTGCCAAGGCGACGATGCTCGGATTCAAGCGCTTCCAGGACATCCGGTGTGAGCGCAACGGCGTCGAGTTCGGTCAGCTGATGATCCAACCATTCCACACGCTCGGCGTGATCGTGGCCGTCGGTGAGGGCACGAATTTCGGAACCGACGCGCTGCCAGTCGCGCACGGTGGCGCGTAATGCAGATAGCTGGTCGGCGTGCCCGCCAAACGCATCGAGCAGAACGCGTTGCAGAGCGCGATCAAGCAGTGCCTGCTGATCGTGCTGGCCGTGGATCTCGATCAACTGCTCGCCGAGCGCACGCAACTGGGTCAGGGTGACCGGCCTGCCGTTGATCCAGGCCCGCGACTGGCCTCCGCTGCGAATCACGCGACGCAATTCGCAGGCGTTCTCGTCGTCAAGTTCTTCGCTACGCAACCACGCGCCGATGTCGCCGCGCGCGCCGATATCGAAGGTCGCCGACAGCTCCGCACGCTCACTGCCATGCCGGATCATGGACGCGTCGCCACGGCCGCCAGACAAGAGCAGCAGGGCATCAACCAGCAGTGACTTGCCCGCGCCGGTCTCGCCGCTGACCACGGTCATGCCCGGTCCGAAGCCGATCTCGGCTTCACCGACGATTGCAAAATCCTTGACGTAAAGGCTTTCGAGCATAGGTGGGCAAGCGTGCCGCGAATGACGGCGAATGATAACCGAGGCGATTGATGCGCTCTGGATCAGGGATGCTCAGACCAACCCCACGCAGGCGGCATGATGTCCGAAAGGTTCTCAGATTGAGGTGAGGGGCGCAGTGCAGGCGGGCCGCCTGGTCAAGCCGCGCGCGTCGATCTGAGGGCCTTTCGGACATCACCCGTCATCTACATAAGCAGGTTGGGGGCGATCCGTCGCTCGCAGCTTTTCGTTGCGACGCCTCGAGAGACGGCCAGTCTGCCTTCAGCGACGCGCCTTGACCTGTGAGCAGGCAAATTGGGGACGTCTGTGCGGGGTTGGTCAGAGCATCCCTAGGCCGCTCGGAATTATCCAGAACGCGCTTGACCCGATATGCTGCAACGGCAATGGCCGAGAAACCTCCGATCCAGCTTGATATCCGCTCGCGTGCCCTGTTGCGCACGCTGATCGGCCAGTACATAGCGAATGGCCAGCCGGTTGGCTCGCGGACTCTGTCGAAATCATCGGGACTGGATGTGAGCCCGGCGACGATTCGCAACATCATGGCCGATCTCGAAGAAGCGGGCCTGGTTGCCGCGCCGCATACCTCGGCCGGGAGAATTCCGACCGCGCAGGGCTATCGCGTGTTCGTCGACAGCTTGATCGAAACCCGTCCGCTCGACGAGAGCGTGATGTCGCGGTTGCGCAGTGAACTGCCAATGCAGGGCAGCACGCCGGAGCTGCTCGGTAGCGCATCGAGCCTGCTGTCTGAGTTGACCCGTTTCGTCGGCGTGGTCAGCGTGCCGCGACACGAAGAGTTTCCGTTCCGACAGATCGACTTCGTCCAGCTCGACGCGCAGCGCCTACTGGTCATCATCGTTTTCACCGACGAGCAGGTGCAGAACCGGGTCATCGTTACCCAGCGCCAGTACCCGGCCAACGAGTTGGAACAACTGGCGAATTTCTTCAACGCGCATTTCA
>JAYUYW010000320.1:0-3665 GCA_043752325.1 Rhodanobacteraceae bacterium
ACCTTGTCAAGATCGTCGGGTAGCGGCGCCACGAACTCGAAGTGGCGGTCCTTGAGATCGAACGCGAAGCGAGCGGCATGCAGGAAAAGGCGCTTCAGGCCGGCGCGATCACGAATTCGTTTGTCGAATTCGCGGTCGCCATATTTCTCATCGCCGCCGATCGGATTGCCGACATGGGCGCAATGCACACGAATCTGGTGGGTGCGGCCGGTTTCGATGCTGACATCGATCAGACTGGCTCCATCAAAACGCGTCGCCTCCCGCAAATGCGAGATCGATTGCTTGCCGTCGGGATCGACCCGAACCATTCTCTCGCCACCTTGCATCACCGATTTCAACAGAGGTGCATTGACGGTGAGTATCGGTTTCGGCAGGTAGTCGCGCACAAGGGCGACATAGCCTTTGCTGGCGCGCCCGTCGCGGATTTCGGCTTGCAAACCGGTCAGCGCAGATCGCCGACGCGAGAACACCAGGACGCCACTGGTATCTCGATCCAACCGATGGACCAGTTCAAGGGTGTCGCGCGGGCGCGCCGCACGGAGCAGTTCGATTGCACCAAAGCTGATCCCGCTACCGCCGTGGCTGGCGACGCCGGACGGCTTGGACAGCACCAGAAAATCGCGATCCTCATGAATGATCGCCTGCTCGATGCGATTGAGCTGGCCGTCGGCCGGCGTGCCGTGATCGGTCGGCTCAGGCACCCGGACTGGCGGAATCCTTACTTCGTCGTCAGCGGCCAAGCGGTGATCAGGCTTGGCGCGTTTGCCGTTGATACGGACCTGGCCCGTACGAAGGATGCGGTAAATCAGGCTGCGCGGCACACCCTTCAACCGCGTCGTCAGGAAATTGTCGATTCGCTGGCCATCGCGATCCTCGGGCACCCGAACAATCTGCACCGAAACCGGCGCGCTTTCTGCAGTCGTTTCGACAGATCGGCCGGAAGGTCGCGTCATCATTGAAGAAATCAGGATTCCACTGTTACACTCGGGAGGCGCGTCGCGCTGATTTCCGGTCCCGATCCACGGGTGCCGGAGATATTCATTCAGGCGCACCCGCGCCGTCACGCCCTTCTCTGCCTGCGTTCGACGCCCGATTGGGCCAACGCAGGATCACAAGCATCGTAACGGTTCGAGTTGGAAATTACCCGCCGTCTCCACGGCGACGGGGGTTTCCGGGCAAGCAAGGCAACTTTATTTTTGTCGATGCCACAAGCATTGTCGGATTCAATCATTCGGTCGGCGCTCCTGCCCTCCGCCGCGATACGAAAGCCTCGTAGCGCGCTGAGGTGGTCGAGCGCAGGCCACAAGGAAAACCAGCATGAAGCGTATGTTGATCAACGCGACTCAGCGTGAAGAGTTGCGCGTTGCTATCGTCGATGGCCAGAATCTTTACGATCTCGACATCGAGATCCCCTCCCGCGAACAGAAAAAAGCGAATATTTATAAGGGTCGAATCACCCGAGTAGAGCCGTCGCTGGAAGCGTGTTTCATCGAATACGGTGGTGAGCGCCACGGTTTCCTGCCGATGAAGGAAATCTCCAAGATGTACTTCAAGGAGGGTGTCGATCACAACAAGGCGACCATCCGCGAGCTGCTCAAGGAAGGCCAGGAAGTCATCGTTCAGGTCGAAAAAGAAGAACGTGGTAACAAGGGCGCGGCACTGACTACATTCATAAGTCTCGCCGGTCGCTACATGGTGCTGATGCCGAACAACCCTAAGGCCGGTGGTGTCTCGCGCCGGATCGAAGGTGAGGACCGCCAGGCCATCAAGGAAGCGCTGGACCATCTCGAAGTGCCCGACGACATGGGCCTGATCGTACGCACCGCCGGCCTTGGCCGCGATGCCGAAGAATTGCAGTGGGATCTGGACTACCTGTTGCAGTTGTGGAAATCCATTTCCGAAGCCGCGACCACGCGCTCGTCGCCATTCCTGATCTATCAGGAATCGCGCCTGATCATCCGTGCCCTGCGCGATTACCTGCGTGGCGATATCGGAGAAATCCTGATCGACCACGAAGATCTTTATCAGGAAGCCCACGATTTCATGCAGCAGGTGATGCCGAACAACCTGCGCAAGCTGAAGTTGTACAGCGACACCACGCCGTTGTTCTCGCGCTACCAGATTGAAACCCAGATCGAGAACGCATTCGAGCGTCAGGTCCGCTTGCCCGCTGGCGGTTCAATCGTCATCGACCAGACAGAAGCGCTGACCGCAATCGACATCAACTCCTCGCGCGCCACCAAGGGCAGCGATATCGAGGACACCGCTTTCAACACCAACTGCGAAGCGGCGGTCGAGATCGCGCGTCAGCTGCGTATCCGCGATGCCGGCGGCCTGATCGTGATCGACTTCATCGACATGGACAGCCCGCGCCATCAACGCGAAGTGGAAGACAAATTGAAGGACGCGCTCAAGCATGATCGCGCCCGTGTCCAGATCGGTCGCATTTCCCGCTTCGGTCTGCTCGAAATGTCGCGCCAGCGTCTGCGTCCAAGCCTGGGCGAAGCGAGCCAGATTGTCTGCCCGCGCTGCGAAGGCCACGGCAGCATCCGCAGCGTCGAATCGCTGTCGTTGTCGGCCCTGCGCCTGGCCGAAGAACATGCGATGAAGGACAGCACTGGTCAAGTGCTGCTGCAGGCGCCACCGGATGTGGCGAACTTCCTGCTTAACGAAAAGCGTCCGCAACTTAGCGAGATCGAGGCGCGCCACAAGGTCGCGATCATCGTGGTCGCCGACGTCAACCTGGAAACTCCCCATCTGGAAATCCAGCGCTTGCGCGGAGCGGATCTCGGCGACACGCCACTACCCAGCTACCAACGCCTCACGCCGGTGGCGGCAACCCTGCTGCCGCAGATGGCCACGCCAGGTGTTGAAGCGGAGCGGCCGGCCGTCAGCCGCGTCGCCCCGATGCAGCCGGCCCCGCAACGGCCCGACATAAGTGAACCGATCGACGTTGTTTCCGAACGCAAGGCAGCTGCCGGCAAAGGCTTCTTTGGTGCTATAGCCGCGTGGTTCGCGGGCACGCCGGAACCGGCGACGCCGTCCAACGCCAAGCCGACGTCGCAAAGCGATTCCGGACGTTCAGGCAGCGATCGCAACGAACGCGGGCAACGCCAGCGTCGGGACTCCGAGCGACGTCCGGGATCGACTGGTCAAGGCACCCGCCAGCCCAAACCCGATCGGGCCGAACGCGGCGAGCGCGACAAGGACAGTGCTGGCGCCAGTGGCCGTGGGGTACGCCAGAATGAAAGCGCTCGGACGTCAAAACGTCGTGGCGAGCGCAACGTTACTGGAAATTCCAGCAACAGCACCGAGCGTGCCCCCGGTTCCGGCCGGAATGCCGGCAAGTCCGAATCGACCGCCAGCGCAGACAAGGCTGCCATCGCTGCAGTCGCAGCCGTCAGCGTCGCCGATTTTGAAGCTGACGAAACGAAGCTCAACGTCGCGGTGACATCAACCGATTCGCAAACGCTCGATAACGCCGACACGGATGAGAACAAGGAAACCGGCAAGACGCGGCGGCGTGGCCGTCGTGGCGGCCGTCGCCGTCGCAAGGACAACCCGGCAACAAACGAAGACGGTAGCGATGTCAACGACGAGTCCGTTAAAGCCACGTTCGACGACGAAGACGGTGGAGACAACGACCGCCCGAAGCGCAGTCACGA
>JAYUYW010000321.1:0-9152 GCA_043752325.1 Rhodanobacteraceae bacterium
ACCGTCACCGACTTGCGTCCATCGACGAAATTACCACCCGGTCCCGGCGCGGTGCCGTTGACATCGTGGTTGAAAGCAATGCGCGGCGACAGATTGAACGCGCTACCGAACACATTGTTGTAATCGGCGCGCATGGCGGCGCGGTAGCCCCACGAGAACCGCGTCGGGAAACCGCCCACCTGGGTGATCGGGTTGCGGCCTGAACCGCTCCCCACATCGGGACCGGCGCCAGTATCGGTGCCGTCACCTTGGAAATTGAGGTTGCCCGGCAGGTCGACGTTGGTCATGCCCACTTCGGCAACCGCGGAAATCTGGTCGGAGCCGAAGATGTTACCGGGCCCAAAAATCTTGGTGCCAGTCACCTGGAACTGAGTCTGCTTCAGGCGTTCGTAGCCTCGGATTTCCTGCCCTGGTCCGAACTGTCCCAACTGGCTGTAGAACCTGTTAAACGGAGCCTGGATTACCGCATTGAGCGGCGACAGTCCAGCAAACAGCAATTCAACGTCGTCAACCTGGAACGGCGCGTTTGGCCGATACGACAACTCGCCCTGCAAGGCTATTCCCGGGCCCTCAAGCTGACCGCTGAACGACAGGCCGAACAGACGGATGTCTTCCGGATATTCGGTGAAGAAGCTGCCGGTCTGCAGCACCGTGCTAAGTACCGAAACGCCGGTGATGATCGGAAGGCGGCTGTGGTAGTTCAGTGCGTAGAAGCCAAATTCGGTGCCACCGAGTTGGTCTGCGAAGTAGCGCAGCGCGAATCCGTATTGGCCACTGTTCTTGGCTTCGCGCGTGGGTCCACGCGGAAACGCGGCCGAGCAGCCAGCGGCGACCAGATTGACCGGCAGCCCAGTATCGCTGTTACCGAAGTTGCGGTTGACGCAGACATCGTTGTACAGGCCGGCGTTGATCACGGGCTGCGGCACCGTACCGAAGTTCAGCATGACGTACTCGCCGCCTTGAACAGCGAAGTCGTTGGTCGAGAAGTAGGTGCCGACTGGATCGGGATCGGTCTGCTCGAATTCGAGCATGTACAAGGCTTCCACCGACAGGTTGTCGGTGATGTTGATTGACCCGAACAGCATGTTGATCGGCTGGAACGCCTGCTTGAGCTCGGAGCCGGCCACGCGCAGCTTGGAGACGTCCACCGGATTGATGACGTTGATGCCTTGCTGTATGAAAGTGCTCTCACCCCAGCTCACGACCTGTTTGCCCAGTCGCACCGACGCGTTGACATCTCCGGTGAAGTTGTAGAACACAAATGCATCGAGGATGCGCGACTGCGTGCCGACGCGGGCGCGGGCGATGCTGGTCAGGTTGTCGCGATGGGCGTTCTCGAAATCGTAAAAGCCATACGCACGGATGAACGCACCAGCGTTCGGACCGTAGTTGAGTGCGAACTCGACGTTAGCGCTGACGGCGTTTGAGATCGGGTCCCACTGGTCGTACGCCAAGTCGCCGTCATCGCCGTTAACCGAATAACGTCCCGGCGCAGCGCGCTGCGCCGCGGTACCCAGACCCAAGGCGCTGACGCCCGGGTTAAGAGCGGCTTTTCCAACCAGGTCATCGTCGCGATCAGCGGCACGTAGCGCGATGCCATAGGCAACTGTCGTGCTGATCGTGCCGTGGAAGCCATCGGGGTTGCCGAAGCTGACTGCCGACGCCTGACCGGCGAAACCGGCCAAAGCGGCGGTAGTTGCGACTGCCATCAAGTGACGACGCAGGGCACGATTAGATTGGCAGTTGTTGGTATGAATTTGCATGAACTTGAGCTCCCCATGGTGGCGCTGACGCCACTCAAATTTATTGGCGGATAACCGACGGATTGGCAACCTGGACCACCGTGCCCTGGCTGACGATCATGCTGGCCATTTCGCCCTGCATTTCGGTCGTCGCCGCAGCGGACGCCGCTGGGCTCAGCAACGAGCCATGGTCGCCAACAAGGAATCGCGTCACCCCGCGGATACCGGTCGCCGACTGGGTGGTGCCGGTGATCGAGGTGAGGCCCAGGATGCGGATCAGCGGTTCGGTCCCCGATAGTGGTGCACCGACGACGGAGTTCGGAATCACCTGGTCAGGCAGCACGCTGCCGCCTCCGACCACTTCCTGCACCAGCAACCTCTTCGACGGGAGCAATCCGCCATTTGTAGGCAACGCGAAGTTGATCGGGTCACTGGAGTCAATCACGGTCTGCGCGGCGCCGAAGAACGAATCGAATGCCGGCGTACCTTGGGTCGGGCCACCTGCGGCCAGCAGGCCAGCGCGGATGCGCGGGCCAAACGTCGGCGAGGCCTCAAGCAGGCGTGCGATGCCACCACCTGGCACGTTCAAGACGGCCGTCTGCACACTCGGCTCGATCGCCATGAACGTAGTTCCCACGATCGAACCCAGCGATTGGCCGACGAACCCGATTCGCGAGCCGTCGAAATCGTTCGGTCCGGATAAACGCATCGTGGGAATGGCGCGGGCCAAAGTGAACAGGTCAGCCGAGGCTTGGCGAATATTGTCACGAGAAGTCAGCAGGCTGGACAAGTTGATGAAGAAGTTGCCGGAGCTATCGATCATGCCGTCCGGGCCAGACGCGCCAGTGCTGTTGTTGACCAGATCCAGGTTGAAGGTGCGCTCTCGCACGCCCAACGATGCCAGCGGCGTGTTGCCGACAAACAGCCGGTTGGCGGGATTGGTAATGCCATGCAGGGGAATGTCGATCGCGACCACCGCATAACCTTGTGACGCCATCGTCGCCGCGATCGCGAACGCGTCGGTGCGGTCCCGGGTAATGCCGTGCTGAAAGATCACGATCGGCCAGCCAGCGGCGGGTTTGGTGCGACCGGAGGCGGCGTTCGGGATGGTCAGCACCATCGGCACCTTTTGCGCCATGGTCACCACCGGGAACGGATTGGCGAAGGTGACGAACGTCGATGTCGGGTTAAGTCCCAGCGCTGCAAACGGCGGCACGTAAGCACCTGGGGCCGCCCGCCAGAACGCCGTCAGCGGAGCCGTCGGGTTGGTTTGGCTAGGTACGCCGAGGTAGTAAGGAAGATCAATTGAACCGATGAAAATGTCTGCAATTGGCGGCAGACCTGCACCTAGGCTACCCAGGTTCAGACCGGTCGGCGCGAGCAACGTTGCTGCTGGCGCGGTCTGCGCAGTCCGACCTCGGACAGCCTGCAAAACCGGCGTGATCGACTGCGTCGTGGCAACCCACGAAACAACAATATTGGCCCTGGGGATTCCGGCAGCAGCGGCCGCCGTTTCCTGCGAACCGGTCAACTGGCGCAATGGCTCCAGCGCACAGGCCGTCGCATTCGGCAACAAGGGATCCTGTGAAACGCCGGCCACACAAAGTCGCGTCGTTCGCTGCGTCAGGAAGTAGGTCTGGTCAGGCGTGGCATTGTTACCAGCTGCGTCAGTTACGCCATTGGTGACGACCGCCATGAACGACGTCAGCTGCCTGAGCGGCCTGGTCGGAACCAGCGCAATGGTGCGGCTGGATGCGTCCGAACTGACCGTTGCGACGACAAAGTCTGCCGTCGGTTGCAGCTCGCGCACGATTCCGGTGACACCGCCTCCGGGACCGGTCAGAGTGACTTCGAACATACGAACTGTTTGCCCTGCGACCAGCGTCGAGGCCTTGGGCGCGGTGGAGAACGATGTCGTCCACGGCGACACCGTGCCAAACCCGTCTAAAGCGTTGAGCGCAACCGGGGGATCGCCAAAATTGTCCGGGTTGGCGACCGGAATGTTAAGCGTCAGATCGGTGGTTCCCGACAACAGCAGGTTGGTTGGGAACGGCAATACCCCAGCAGTAGGATTGAAGTTTGCCGTGATCACAGCCGTCGCCGGCGAGCCGTTGTTGTTGTTGACTGGAACTACCGGAACCGCTCGTGAACTGTTGCTGCTGCCGCCACAGGCTGCGAGCAAGGCCGACGAAAGTGCTACGGCCACAAGAATGCGAACCTGCATGGGTGTCTCCCCTAAAGTGAAACGTATGTTAACCGCGGTGATTCTAGGCGATTGCCGAATCGTTGCTAGCTGCACTGCAACATAGGAAATTCCCTTGTCGGTCAGGCTTTTGCAGCTCCCCATACGGTAGGGCACGGAATTTGTTGGGAATTATGACTTTTTGTTCAGAAAAGTCTCGGGCAGGGCCACATCAAATTCCTTTGGCTGCCAGCCTAGCTCACGCATCGCCGGTTCGTTGTCGACAATCTGATCCTGTTGCAGTCGATCCGCCAAACCCTGGTCGAGGTGCCGCCAGAGCGGCAGCAGGCGCAGCAGTCGCAGCGCGAGTTGTGCCATTCGCAACGGTATGTGGACTGGGATTGTCCAGACCGGCAGGCCTACACGAGTACGCGAGAGCATCGCAGAGAAAGTCAGTTGCTCCGCGCCGCCGACGCGAAAGATTTTCGGCGGCTGACTATCAATTTCCATTGCAGCGACGCAGGCAGAGGCGAGATCGTCGGCGCGAATGGGCTGGCGCAAGCCCGTCGCTCCCGGAATGCTCGGAAACAAGTGCCAGCGCTGGCCGAGCTTCGCGAGCAGGCTGAGGCTACGGTCCGAGCCGCCGCCATAAATCAGCGTTGGCCGAAGTACCACACAAGCGATATCGCGACCGCTACAAAAATCGATCACGTCACGCTCGGCACCCGCCAATTTGACCGCCAGTCCACGCTCGGCCAGATCGCTCGATTGCGCCTTTACCTCCAGGCTCATCGAGCTCAAGGCGACCACGCGGCGCAGCGACGGCAGGTCGCTGGTGCGCAACCATCGTGCGAAACCGTCCAAAGGCCCCACGCTGTAGATCGAATTAATTTGTGCCGTGGAGAGATCGGGCACATCACCGTAAAGGTCACCCTGGATCCAGCGGATATAACCGTCGTCGGTCGCAGGATCACGACGCGACAAGGCCAGCAATTCCAAAGTGGATTCCCGCAGGCGAGCCGTCAAATGGCGGCCAACTGTCCCGCTCGCCCCGAGGATCAGGCAAGCGCCATCGCCGACCGCGACCACGCGCTCGTCAGGCGCGGTCGCGCTGGCGGAACAACTGCGTCACGTTGCTCGCCGCCGGCCGTTTGATCGGCAGGCTGATCGTGAAGCGCGTACCCGAGCCGTGCTGAGTACGCAACTGGATCGAACCCTGATGCGCCTTGACGATGCGGTGGACGACAGTCAGACCCAGGCCGGTCTGATGAGATGGCCGGCTCGTGAAGAACGGCTCGAAGACTCGCGAGAGTATCTCGTCGCTGATGCCGACGCCCGAGTCGGTGATGTCGATTTCAATTGTGTCGAACTCTGTGCGACGGGTCTCCAGCGTCAGCACGCCAGCTCCGGCCATCGCTTCGCTGGCATTGGCGACCAAGTGCAGAACCATCTGGTGGATCTGCGCGACCGATCCGGCCACGAGCGGCAAATCGGCGTAGCGACGGACCACGCGGATGCGCTCACCGAGTTGTCGCGACGCAATCAACAAGGCGCCATCAAGAGCCTGGTTGACGTCGACCTGCTCAGTGCCGGCGTCGCCCGGTCGCGGGCCACTGCCAACGCCCTTGAGCAACATCTCGACGCGGCCAAGTCGCTCGTCAACATCGCCCAGTTGTTTGCTGCCGGCTAGCTCGAAAGCGCTGGCCAGAAGACTGGCGCGTGCATCGAACAATCGTTTGCGGCTGGTTTCAATATGGCCAAGCACGCGCGCAAGGTCATCGCTGTGCAAGTCAGCGGCGTCAGTTCCGACCAGAATGTCCAACGGGGCAAGACAGGTTTGCACGGCTTCGTCGTAAGCGGCTGCCAGATTGCGATATGCGATCCACTGGCCGGACACTGCATTGATACGTTCCCGCGCCATCGCGATTGGCTGGCTCGCTTGCTGCGCAGCACCCGCCATCAATTGGCCCAGGCCCGCCAGATGGTCGATCTTCATAACCTGCTCGTGCTCGGCCTGCATTTCGCGCATCTTTACGTCGAGGACGGCGTGTTCCCGCTCAAGGTCGATCCGCTCGGCAATCTCTTGGCGGAGCCATTGCCACAGCAGGCCGAGCGCCACCGCGCCAATCAGTGCCACCAACCAGCCGACCCAAATGCTCATGAGCGCTCCACACGCGGGATTGCGTCGCGCAATCACGCCGCCTCGATAGGGTAACCCCCCACGCGCGATCATGTAAGCAGGGGCGTCACACTCCTCGCCCGAACGCAACGGTCCGGCCGGCACCCGGCGCGCACGACCTGCGCTTGCACCCAACACGCGTGGCCGATATCATGTCCGGCTACTCTTGACGTTGTATCCCGGAGCGATTCATGAAGCCCAACATCCACCCACCGTCGCAAGCGGTCGTGTTCCAGGACCTCTCCAGCGATTTCTCGTTCCTGACCCGCTCGACGATGAGCAGCAAGGAAACCGTCAAGTGGGAAGACGGCGAGGAATATCCACTGATCAAGATCGATATATCCAGCAAGTCGCACCCTTTTTATACCGGCAAGAACAAGGTGTTGGACACAGGCGGCCGGGTCGACAAGTTCCGCAAGCGCTACGCCGGGAAGTAATCCGCCGCGCTGCTCGCCGAACTTGGCGAGAGATTTCAACCCGATTGAAGAACGCTGGTGATCGCTGATCGCGCAGCATTTTTTCGTTGCGCGCCACACGCCTTTGCGCATGAGTGGCGACACGTGCCAGAAACATTGATTGTGCGATAATTGCCCGGTCCCGGAGGCACGCAGCCATTCGGCGCGCGTCGCCCGCGCGATCTCCCGGGATCGCTCGATTCGGACCGTTAGTCAATCCACCAGCCGCGAGCACCCTCCCCACTGTCGGGCGCGTCGCCGGCCCCCTGCGCCGAGGAAACTTCGTGTCCGCAAACAACGTCACTCTCACCGATTCCGCCAACGATATCAGCATCGATCTTCCTATCGTCACCGGCACGCTGGGCGATCCAACGCTGGACATCGCCAAGCTCCACAAAGAGACCGGCTACTTCACCTACGACCCCGGTTTCGTATCCACCGCCAGCACCAAGAGCGCGATCACCTACATCGATGGCGACAAGGGAATTCTGCTCTACCGCGGTTACCCGATCGAGCAACTGGCCAAGCAGTCAAATTTTCTGGAAGTGGCCTACCTGCTGATCCACGGTGAGTTGCCGGGCGCTAAAGACTTCGACGGTTTCTCGCACGAAGTCGCGCATCACACGATGATGCACGAGTCGCTGAAGAACTTTCTCCACGGCTTCCATTACGACGCGCATCCGATGGCGATGCTGTGTGGATCGGTGGCCTCGCTGTCGGCGTTTTACCACGACACGCTGGACATGAACGACCTGGACCAGCGCCGCCTCGCCGCGATCCGGCTGATCGCCAAGATTCCGACCATCGCCGCCGCCGCCTACCGCTACAGCATTGGCTGGCCGATCCGCTATCCGCGCAACAACCTCAATTATGTCGACCGTTTTCTGCACATGATGTTCGAGGTATCCAGCGAGCCGCTGGAAATGAAGCCGGTCGTCGCCAAGGCGCTGGACCTGCTTTTCATCCTGCACGCCGATCACGAACAGAATGCATCGACCTCGACGGTGCGCTTGGTCGGCTCCACGGGTGCCAATCCCTATGCCTGCGTCTCGGCCGGCATCGCGGCTTTGTGGGGGCCGGCCCATGGTGGCGCCAACGAAGCCGTGCTTAAGCAACTGGCCCAGATTGGCAATGCGAAGAACGTCGCATCAGCCGTCGTCAAGGCCAAGGCCAAGGATTCAAACTTTCGCCTGATGGGCTTTGGCCATCGCGTCTACAAGAACTTCGATCCGCGCGCCAAGATCATTCGCGACATGACCCATGAAGTTCTCGCTGAACTCGGCGTCAACGATCCGCTGCTGGAAGTCGCGCTGAAGCTAGAGGAAGCGGCACTCAAGGACGATTATTTCGTCGAGCGCAAGCTGTACCCGAACGTCGATTTCTATTCCGGCATTATCTACAAGGCGCTGAACATCCCAACCGAGATGTTCACTGTCATGTTCGCCATCGCGCGCACTGCTGGCTGGGTCGCGCATTGGCTGGAACAGCACGTCACCGAGGATGCCAAGATCGGCCGTCCACGCCAGGTCTACACCGGCCCGATCGAACGTGATTACACGGCGATAGGCAAGCGCTGATCGCGGTCACTCGACGCGCAATCGCGACACAATAAAAAGGGCCCCGCAGTGCGGGGCCCTTTTTTGTGTGCGAAAACGAGGAGAGAGCTACTTCAACGCTTTTTCGCGATGTGCCTTGTCGACCAGGTACTTCACCAGCTCCATCATGTCCTCGTCACTGCCCGCCGACGTGCGGCTGAGCCGAAACTTGCCATCGATGATGATCGAAGGCGTTCCGTCGATGCCGTACTTAGGCACCATCGACAGCGAGCGCGCCATCTTCGACTCGACTTCGAACGAAGTCGATGCAGCGATGAACTTGGCCGGGTCGACGCCGTAGTTTGCGTACCACGCTGCCAGCGAATTGATATCGCTCAACGGCTTCTTCTCAGTGTGGATCGCCTCAAACAGCGCGTTGTGCGTCTTGTCCAGCACGCCCATCGACTGCGCCGTGTAGAAGGCACGGGCAAACGGTTGCCACTGCGCATTGAAGATCGCCGGCATGTACGAATACTCGGCATAGCTCGGTAGGTCCTTCTTGAGCTTGTCGGCGATCGGCTGGAAATGCGCGCAATGGACACATGCGTAGCTGAACACTTCCAGCACTTCCACCTTGCTGCCACTGGCGGTTGGCTGCGGTGGCTCGACGAGGAAATAGTTC
The DNA here is from genome assembly GCA_043752325.1 of Rhodanobacteraceae bacterium. Taxonomy (GTDB): domain Bacteria; phylum Pseudomonadota; class Gammaproteobacteria; order Xanthomonadales; family Rhodanobacteraceae; genus Dokdonella. The sequence continues at coordinate 8,776 of JAYUYW010000321.1, forward strand.
TTGTTCTCCTGCCACTTCATCGGGCTGACCAACGAAACGGCCGGACCGGCGGCAATAGCGTTGGCGGCGGTCAACAGACCGACCATCGCGATGGATAACTGCTTGAACATGGCATACCTCATTTGTGGCGAAAACGTGGTGTGGAAGACATGAATGTAATTTGGGTCAACCGCCGCTCGATTCCTTGGCGACCAGGTACTGCACCAGCTCGACCAGCTTGTCATTGCTGCCGGCGCTGGAAGCCGTGATTCGATACTTGCCTGCGACGACGATGGTCGGCGTCTGGTCGATGCCGGCCGCACGCACGAAGGCATCGGCCTTCTTAACCTGGGTATTGATCGCGAACGAGTTGGCGGTCGCTTCGAAATCCGCTGCCG